>NZ_OZ060394.1:274900-311873 GCF_964059095.1 Buchnera aphidicola (Chaetosiphella stipae setosa) | reverse complement strand
TTTTTTTTTTGAAAAAAAATTATGTGGAATATATTAATATTTTTTATATTTTAAGATAATTGCTTTTTATTATTTATTTTCTTCCATTCTTTTGTAGAATAAGTTTTAATTGAAATAGCATGTATTTTATTATTTTTAATATATTTTAGTAAATGAGAATATATCATTTTTTGTTTATGAACTTCATTTTTATTTAAAAAAATTTCTCCGACTGCTATTATTTTATAATATTCATTTTCTTTTTGTACATTAATATATTTCAAGTTTAATTTTTTTTTTAAAATATTTAGAATTTTTTTTTTCATTATTATAGATTTGATATATTTTATGATTTTATAAAAATTTTTATAATATGAGAAGTATTTTAATAAATTTTATAAAATATTAATTATAATTAATATATCATGTATTTTAGGAAATTTATTATTTTTATTTGTAAATTTCCTTTATAATAAAAATTTAGGAATATTTTTTTTTTAAAAAAATTTAGAAATTTTTTTAATAAAAGTTTTAAATATGTAATTAATTTTTAATATAAATTTTTATAAAAATTTTTTTAATATACAAATAAATTTTTTTATAAAATATTGGAGTAATTTATGAATAAAAAAATTTTTATGACTGTAGATGGTGAAAAAAAACTGCGTAAAGAATTATATGAATTAAAATCTATTAAACGACCTAAAATTGTATCTGCTATTGCAAAAGCACGTGCTTATGGAGATTTAAAGGAAAATGCAGAATATCATGCAGCGAGAGAAGAGCAAAGTTTTTGTGAAGGTAGAATACGTGAGATTTCATTTAAATTATTAAATTCTCATGTTGTAGATATAAAAAAAATTGTAAATCGTAAAAAAATTTTTTTTGGAGCCAGTGTTACTATCTTAAATATTAAATCTAAAGAAATTTTTACTTATAAAATTGTTGGAGATGACGAAGCTAATTTTAAAAAAAAAATGATATCTGTTAATTCTCCAATGTCTCAGGCATTGATTGGAAAAAAAAAAAATCATTTAGTAAAAGTTCAAACTCCTACTGGTTGTGTAAAATATCAAGTGATTAAAATAAAATATATATAGTATGATTTTTTTATATTTTATAAATTAATTAAAATGATATTTTTTAAGAAAAATATTTTTATGTCATTTTTTTAAAAAAATTAATATTTTTTATATTTATATTATTTTCATTAATATAGCTATATTAAATTAATTTTATTAAAAAATTTTATTTTTAATATTTATATTATTTTTTGTATAAAAAATATTTAATAGAAATTTTTAAAAAATTATGGTTAAAAAAAAGCGTTCTAGTTCTAAATTTTGGTTAAAAAATTATTTTAAAGATATTTATGTGAGAAAAGCACATATAAAAAATATTCGTTCGAGAGCTTGGTTTAAAATTGATCAAATTAATAAAAAATTTAATATTTTTAAAGGTTGTCAGACTATTTTAGATATTGGGTGTTCTCCTGGAAGTTGGTCAGAATACGCTATTAGTAAAATAGGTCGTCAAAAGAATATTATTGGATGTGATATTTCTACTATGAAACCTATTACGGGAGTAAAATTTATTCAAGGAGATATAAAAAATTCTACAACATATTCAAAAATTGTACAGAATTTAAATAATAGTAAAATAGATTTATTAATGTCTGATTTATCTCCTAAAACTACTGGTCATGTTTTTGTTGATGTTTATAAATCAATATTTTTAAGTAAATTAACCTTTAATTTATTTAAAAATTTTTTATCTAAAAAAGGATTTTTTATTACAAAAGTGTTTCAAGGACGCGAATGCGATTTATATTTTCAATTTATTAAAAGAAATTTTTTTCAAGTAAAAATTTATAAACCACTTGCTTCTAGATCACAATCTCGTGAAATTTTCTTTATAGCAAAAAATATACAACATAATACAAAAATATGAAAATTTAATATATTCATTATTTTAATAAGGATAATACTTTTGAGTAAAACGGTGAAAAAAATCATTTTTTGGTTAGTTATTACAATAATCCTCACGTCTGTTTTTCAAAATTTTCGTTATAGTAATAATTATATGGTAAATTATTCTACTTTTTTATCTGATGTAAATAAAGATAAAATTCGAGAAGTTATTGTAGATGGAAGAGAAATTCATGCGATTGAAAAAAATAACAATAAATATTCTACGTATATTCCAGTTAATGATCCAAAATTGTTAGATCATCTCATGAAAAAACATGTTAAAATAATCGGGAGAAGGCCTGAAGAAATCAATATGTTTTTCTCTATTTTAATTTCATGGTTTCCAACGATATTGTTAGCTTTCATGTGGATGTTTTTTTTAAGACAAATACAATTAGGTGCAGGGAAAGGAGCTATGTCTTTTGGAAAAAGTAAAGCAAAGATGTTTAAAAAAAATGAAATTAAAATAACTTTTTCAGATGTTGCTGGCTGTGATGAAGCTAAAGAAGAAGTAAAAGAGTTAGTAGATTATTTAAAAGAGCCTAAAAAATTTCAAAAATTAGGAGGGAAAATTCCTAAAGGATTATTAATGATAGGACCTCCTGGAACAGGAAAAACGTTATTAGCTAAAGCAATATCTGGAGAAGCGCAAGTTCCGTTTTTTATTATTTCAGGTTCAGATTTTGTTGAGATGTTTGTTGGTGTTGGAGCTTCTCGAGTGAGAGATCTTTTTGAAAATTCTAGAAAATTTTCTCCATGTATTATATTTATCGATGAAATCGATGCAGTAGGTAGAAAAAGAGGATCGGGTTTAGGTGGAGGGCATGATGAAAGAGAGCAAACTTTAAATCAAATATTAGTAGAAATGGATGGATTTGATGAAAATCAAGGAGTTATTTTAATAGCAGCTACTAATCGTCCTGATGTTTTAGATCCAGCGCTTTTACGTCCAGGAAGATTTGACCGTCAAGTATTTGTTCCGTTACCAGATATTAAAGGAAGAGAACAAATTTTAAATGTTCATATAAAAAAAATCTCAATAGGAAAGGATTTTAATCCTAGTATTATCGCGCGTGGTACACCAGGATTTTCAGGAGCTGATTTAGCGAATTTAGTAAATGAAGCAGCTCTTTTCGCTGTTCGTAATAATAGTATTTCTGTTTCTATGCAAGATTTTGAAAAAGCTAAAGATAAGATAATGATGGGTGTAGAAAGAAAATCAATGATTATGACTGAAAAAGAAAAAGAATATACAGCTTATCATGAAGCTGGTCATGTTATTGTAGGAAGATTAGTTCCTAAACATGATCCCGTACACAAAGCTACTATTATTCCTCGAGGTCAGGCTTTAGGTGTTACTTTTTTTCTTCCTAAAAAGGATCATTTAAGTATTGATAAACAAAAATTGGAAAGTAAAATTTCTACTTTATATGGCGGAAGAATTGCTGAAGAAATTATTTATGGTGAAGATCATGTATCTACAGGAGCTGCAAATGATATTAAATTAGCAACATGTTTAGCGCGAAATATGGTTACTAAATGGGGTTTTTCAAAAAAATTAGGCCCTTTATTATATCAAAATGAAGAAGAAGAATTGTTTTTAGGAAAATCAGTTTCAAAAATTTCTAATTTTTCAAATAATACGGAAGAAATGATTGATAAAGAAATTAAATTAATTATCGATATAAATTATAAAATAGCTAGAAAAATTTTACAAGAAAATATAGATATTTTACATGCTATGAAAGATGCTTTAATGAAATATGAAACAATTAATTGTACTCAAATAAATTGTTTAATGAATAGAAAATCTATTTTATAGTAAACATTTTTTAGATTTTTTTTTATAGTAATTTTTTCTAAAATTTTTTTAAATTATTTTTTTTTTAAATAAAATATTTAGAATATTATTTTTAATAAATTTATTTATTTTAGTTATTATTGTATTAAATAATATTTTATTCAATGTTATATAATTCATTTCTTTTCTTTTTTTTTGAAAAAAAATATATTAGGTTTTTTGTATTTTTGTGAAGAGGGATAATTAGGTGAGAGTTTTTTTTGTATCAATACATTTGTTTTTTTCAATTATGTTAATAATTTTAATTTTATTACAAAAAAATCAAGGTTCGACAGATGTAAGCATGAATAGTATGAAAAAAAATGTATTTAATGTGTCGACAAAAAGTGAATTTTTAAATCGTATGACAATAATATGTGCCGGTATTTTTTTAGTATTAAGTGTTATACAATGTAGTATTAGTCATTTTTTTTTTAAATAAAAAATTTTTTTTAGAAAAAAATTTTTTATAGTTTGAAATATTATTTTTAAAACCGAGATGGTGAAATGGTATACACGCTACTTTGAGGTGGTAGTACCTGAAACAAAAGGGTGTACGGGTTCGAGTCCCGTTCTCGGTATTTATTTTATAAATATTTTTTAGAATGTTACATTCTACACAAGTTTTTTATTTTAAATAAACATGTATTTATATTTTTAATAAAACTTCTATTAAAGTTTAATTTTTATAAAAAAAAATTTTTATTAAAAATATTTTTTTTGTTATACTATTTATTTTTTTAAAAAAGAGATATTTATATTTAAAATTTAAAGGGAATATAAGGTATATTTAATATGAAAAAAGATATTTTATCAGTAGTAGAATCTGTTTCTCATGAGAAATCTATTCCGAAAGATATTATTTTTCAAGCTTTAGAGAAAGCTTTATCTACTGCAACGAGGAAAAAATATAAAAAAGATATAAATATTAAAGTTTTAATTAATAAAAAAAATGGTAGTTTTAAAACATATCGCCGTTGGTTAATTGTTAAAGATGTTTTAAAACCAACTAAAGAAATTACTTTAGATGCTGCTAAATATGACAATAAAAATTTTAAATTAAATGATTACATAGAAGAAAAGATCAAATCTATTAAATTTGATAGAATTACTACACAAACAGCGAAGCAAGTAATTTTTCAAAAAGTACGAGAAGCTGAAAGAGAAATTATTTTTCAAAAATTTGAAAAAAAAAAAGGAGAAATTGTTACTGGTATAGTGCGGAAAATAAATAGAGATTTCATTATTTTAGATTTAGGAAATAACGCTCAAGGATATTTGTTAAAAGAAGAAATGCTTCCTCGAGAAAATTTTAGAATCGGCGATCGAGTTCGAAGTATATTATACGCTATTAATTCTGAAAAAAAAGGCTCTCAATTATTTTTAAGTCGATCTAGACCAGAAATGTTAATAGAATTATTAAAAATTGAAGTACCTGAAATTGGAGAAGGAATAATTGAAATTAAAAGAATTGCAAGAGATCCTGGTTCAAGAGCAAAAATTGCAGTTAAAACAAATGATAAAAGAATTGATCCAGTAGGAGCATGTGTAGGAATGAGAGGAGCGCGAGTACAAGCAGTATCGAATGAGCTTTTTGGAGAAAGAGTAGATATTGTTTTATGGGAAAAAGATCTTTCTAAATTTGTGATTAATTCTATGGCTCCTGCAGAAGTTTTAAATATTGTTATTAATAAAAATAATAAATTTATTGATATTGCAGTAGATTTAAATAATTTAGCTCAAGCGATTGGAAGAAATGGTCAAAATGTAAGATTAGCATCTATTTTGAGTAAATGGGAGTTAAATGTTATGACTAATGAAAAATTAAAAAAAAGAATAAAAAAAAAGCAAAAAAAAATATAAAATTTTTCCAAAATATTTTGGATTTTATATAAAGAATTTATTGAAATTTTTTAAAAATATTTTTTATATTGTGAGAATAATTTATTCTATATAAGAGATTTTTAAAAATTTTTTAATTATTTTTAAAGATTTATTTAAATTAATTTGAGAAAATTAAAAGTATATTTTTGTTAAAATTTTTTAAAAAATAGTTTTTTTTAGAAATGAAAAATAATATTTCCAGGAAAAAATATTTGTTTTTTATAAAATATTTGAAAATTTTTTCGTTTTTAAGAAAAAATGTATTTAAATATTAATATTTTAATAAATTTATTTAATAAATATAGAATAATTAAAAATTAATTTTTTATAGAATTTTTATTTTTTTGAGAAAGAAATTTAATAAAAAAATTAATATAATTGATTTTTTATTAATTTTTTTCTTGTGTTTTTTTTAAATTTTAAAATTATATAAAATAAATATTTTAATAAATTTTTTTTAAAAATATTTTATTTTCTAATAAAAATAGGTTTTATATATTTATAATTTTATAAAAAAAATATATTTTTTAAAAATTTTACTAATATAAATATATAATAAAAAATAATAAAGAGAACAAATGAGAAAAAATGATTTGCAAAAAAAAAATAATGTTCATGTAAAAAAGAACAAAAAAATAAATAAAAATTTAAATAAAAAAAATAAAAATATTAATAATGGTTCAATTTTAAAGAAGTCATTGTCAGGAAAAATTTTAAAAAAAAACAATTTTTTTAACAAAAAAGATAATTTAGAAAGTAGTTCTTTTAAAACCATTCTTGAAAAAAAAAATAATTTTTCACAGAATAAAAAAAATATTAATTCTCATTTATTAAATAAAAAAAATAATCGATCTTTATCTAAAAAAAATAAAGGTAAAAATTTTTCATTTTTTCAAACAAAAAATAGAAAAAAAAATAATATACGTTTAAAAAAAAATAATCCTCTTTTTAATAAAAAAATTAAAACACAATTTTTAAAACAAAAGTTTATTAAACCAAAAAAAGTTAGTCAAAAATTAATTACTATTTTTGATAAAATTACAGTCTTTGAGTTATCTAATAGGATGGGTTTAAAAAGTAATTTTTTAATACAAAAGATGTTTAATGCTGGAATATCTCTAAAAGAAAATCAATTATTAGGTTTAGATTTAGCTCAATTAATTACTGAAGAAATGGGGTTTTTAGTAAAAATAATTCATGTGAATGCATTAGAACGATCAATTATGAGAAAAAAAGATGTTAAATCTCAAAAAAAAATTTTAAGACCACCAATAGTTACTATTATGGGTCATGTGGATCATGGAAAAACATCTCTTTTAGATTGTATTAGAAAAACTTCTGTAGCATTTTCAGAAGCAGGAGGAATTACTCAAAGTATTGGAGCATATCATGTTTCAATCAATGGGAAAAAAATTACTTTTTTAGATACTCCAGGACATGCAGCTTTTACTTCTATGAGAGCTAGAGGAGCACAAATAACAGATATTATTATATTAATAATAGCAGCTGACGATGGTGTTATGCCGCAAACAATAGAAGCTATCAAACATGCACAATTAGCTCAAGTACCAATTATAATTGCAATAAATAAAATTGATAAAAATAATATTAATATAGATAAAATAAAAAATGAATTAATGAAATATAATATTCTTTCTGAAGAATTAGGTGGTGAAAATATTTTTGTTAATATTTCTGTTAAACTAAATCAAGGAATTAATGATTTATTAAAAAATATATTACTCCAGTCTGAAGTATTAGAGTTATCTGTGTTATCAAAAGGTTTAGCAACAGGCATTGTTATAGAATCTTATTTGGATAAGGGTAAAGGACCTGTGTCTAATGTTATCCTTAAAGAAGGAGAATTAAAACAAGGTGATGTTGTTTTATGTGGTTCAGAATATGGAAAAATAAAATCTATTAGAAATGAAAATCAAAAGATTTTATTACATGTTGGACCGTCTATTCCCGTTGAAATATTAGGTTTATCTGGTTTACCTCTTTCCGGAGAAATTTTAAAAGTTGTCGATGATGAAAAAAAAGCTAAAGAAGTCGCTTTATATAGAAAAGAAAAAGACAAGTTAAAAAAATTTTCAAAACAAAAAAAAGTTAATCTTGAAAATTTATTTGAAAATATAAATAAAAATAACTTTAATAAATTAAATATTATTTTAAAGACAAATTCTCAAGGTTCGTTAGAAGCAATTTCTTCAGCTCTTAGAAAAATATCACACGACGAAGTGAAAGTGAATTTAATTCATGCTTATGTTGGAGGAATTAATGAAACAGATGCTTCTCTAGCAAATTCATCAAATGCGATTCTTATTGGTTTTAATGTAAGAGCTGATTTTCAAGCAAAACAAATAATAAAAAAAGAAAATATAGATTTGAGATATTATTCTGTAATATATAATTTAGTGGATGAAATAAAGTCATCAATTTATGGAATGTTATCTCCAAAATATAAAAATACAGTTATGGGTTTAGCGGAAGTTAGAAGTGTTTTTAAATCTCCTAAATTTGGATTAATTGCTGGATGTATGGTTATTGAAGGTGTTATTGAAAGAAACGATCCAATTAGGATTTTAAGAAATAATATTGTTATATATGAAGGTGAATTAGAATCGATTAGACGTTTTAAAGAAGATGTAAAAAAAGTACGTCGTGGTACTGAATGTGGAATTGGGATAAAGAACTATAATGATGTTCGTGTTAATGATATAATAGAGGTTTATAAAGTAAAAAAAATAAAAAGAAATTAAAATTTTTAAAATATATTAATTTTGGATGAAAAAAGTGTATAAAAATTTTCATAGATCAAATAGAATTTCTGAAGAAATTAAGAAAGAGATTTCATTGATTATTCAAAAATTTATTGATGATCCTCGTATAAATCGTTTTTCCACTATTTCTGATGTAATTCTTTCTAAAGATTATTCATATGCAAAAGTTTTTATTTCATATCCTGAAAAAAAAAAATTTATAAAAATTTTTTCTTTAAGATTTTTAAATAATGCTTCTGGATATATACGATTTTTATTAAGTAAAAAATTAAATTTAAGAATTATTCCAAAAATAAAATTTTTTTATGATTTTTCTTTTATCAATGGTAAAAAAATTTCTAATTTATTAAGAATGTTAAAAAAATAAAATATTATTAATATAGAAATAAGGTTTATGGATGTTTTTTAATCAAACAAGAAATGTTCATGGGATTTTTTTATTAGATAAACCTATTGGAATTTCTTCAAATCAAGCTTTACAACTAGTGAAAAAGATATTTTCTATAAAAAAAGCAGGTCATGGTGGGTCTTTAGATCCTTTAGCTACTGGTCTTCTTCCAATTTTTCTTGGAGAAGCAACAAAATTTTCAAAGTATTTGTTAAAATCTAGTAAAAAATATCGAGTAATTGCGAAATTAGGCGAACAAACTTCTACTGCAGATTCTTTTGGACGAATAGAAAATGTTTTTAAAGTGAAGATAAACTCTTCTTTATATGAATCTGCATTAGATAAATTTAGAGGGAAAATCGTTCAGGTTCCTCCAATTTATTCGGCTATAAAATATAAAGGCAAACCTTTATATCAATATGCTAGGAAAGGGATATCTGTTCCTATTAAAAAAAGAATAATTAAAGTTTATAAATTAGAAAATTTATATAGAAAAAATGAAATTATTGAGTTAGAGATTTTTTGTTCTTCTGGAACATATATTCGTTCTATAATACATGATTTAGGAAAATTATTAAGATGTGGAGCACATGTAATTTTTTTAAGACGATTAAAGGTTTTTTCTTATTCAATTAATCAATCTGTAAATTTTGATCAATTATTTTTTTTTAAAAAAAAATATAATAAAAATTTTCTTTTTTTTTTAAATAAATTAAAAAATTTTATTATTCCTGTTCACTCTATGTTATCTAGTTTTCCAAAAGTTTTTATATCACAAAAAGAACATTCATATATAAAAAATGGAAAATCAATTAAATTATTAAAAAATTTTCAATCTGGTTTAGTACGGATTATGAGTAAAAGTGGAAAATTTTTTGGTTTAGGGAAAATCAATGAGAATAGATATTTATTTCCTCATCGATTAATTAATTTTTTTTAAATAAAGTTAATTATTTTTACATTGGTTTTTTAATTATTAATATAATTTGTTTTATAAGAATAGGAAATTAAATGAAAGAATTAAATTTTAATATTCAAGAAATTATTTCTAATTATGGAAAAAATAATCTTGATAGTGGAAATTCTATGGTGCAAATAGCTATTTTAACAAATAAAATAAATTATTTGCAGAATCATTTTGTAGATCATAAAAAAGATTATTCGAGTCGAAGAGGTTTATTAAAGATGGTTTCAAAACGTAGAAAGTTATTAGATTTTTTAAAAAAAAAATCTGTTAAAAAATATAATTTTATTATTCAAAATTTAAATATTCGTCGATAAATTTATAAAAATAATTTTCTTGTATTTTTTATTTTTTTTATATTTTGAAAATTTGAAAGATAAAATTATAAAATAAAATATGTTTATTTTTTTTATGTATAAACATTGATAATAATTAATTAAAATGAGATCAAAAAATTTTTATATAAATATTTTAAATATTTATCTTAAGGAAATTTATTTTGCTTAATCCTTTGATTTTTAAATTTAAATATGGTAATCACACAGTTATTTTAGAAACTGGTTTGATTGCACGACAAGCAACTGCTTCTGTGATGGCAAGCATTGATGATACTTCAGTTTTAGTTACTATAGTAGGACAAAAAGATCTTCAAGAAAAAAAGGATTTTTTACCTCTTACTGTAAATTATCAGGAAAGAACATATGCTGCAGGCAGAATTCCTGGTGGATTTTTTAGAAGAGAAGGTCGTCCTAGCGAAAATGAAATATTAATAGGTCGATTGATAGATAGACCTGTTCGTGCTATTTTTCCTCAAAATTTTAATCATGAAGTTCAAATAATTGCAACTGTGGTGTCATTAAATCCGAAGATAAATCCAGATATAGTTTCTATGATTGGAGTGTCTGCAGCTTTATATATTTCTGGAATACCTATTAAAAATGTTCTTGGAGCAGCAAGAATAGGATATATTCAAAGTAAATATATTTTAAATCCTACAACAGAGGAAATGAAATTCAGCGAATTAGATTTAATAATTTCTGGAACGAGAGATAATATTTTAATGCTTGAAGGTGAATCACAACAATTATGTAAAGAAGTAATTTTTAATGCAATTTTATATGGTTTTAAAAAGCAAAAAACACTAATTAAAAATATAAAAAATTTATTATTACCTATTAAAAAAAAAAAATGGAAATATAAAGAATTTTCTTTAGATAATTTTCTCTATAAAAAAATTTTTGATATTTCTAAAAAAAAAATTAAAGAATTGTATTTTATTTCAAGTAAAAAAAAAAGACTTCATAAGTTAAAAAATTATAAAGAATCTGTGATTAATCATTTGTTATCCGAAAATATAAATCTTGATATTTCTGAAGCTCATCGAATTTTTTTAGATATTGAAAAAACTTTTGTTCGAAAAAATATTTTAAGATATGGTGTAAGAATTGACGCACGTAATAAAGATATGATAAGAAAGTTAGATATGAAAACAAATGTTTTACAAAGAACACATGGATCTGCTTTGTTTACGCGTGGAGAAACACAATCTTTAGTATCTGTTACTCTTGGAACATCTAGAGATGCACAAAATTTAGATGAACTATTAGGTGATAAAACTGATAATTTTTTATTTCATTATAATTTTCCACCATATTCTGTTGGTGAAATAGGAATAATGAATTCTCCTAAAAGAAGAGAAGTAGGTCATGGAAAATTAGCAAAAAAAAGTATATTAGCTGTCATGCCTTCTGTAGATACTTTCCCTTATACAATACGTATTGTTTCTGAAATTACAGAGTCAAATGGTTCTTCATCAATGGCTTCAGTATGTGGTGCGTCTTTAGCTTTGATGGATGCTGGTGTTCCTATAAAGGAACCGGTTGCTGGAATTGCTATGGGATTAGTTAAAAAAAATAATGATTATATTATTTTAACAGATATTTTAGGAGACGAAGATCATTTTGGAGATATGGATTTTAAAATTGCTGGAAGTAAGATAGGGATTACTGCGCTTCAAATGGATATAAAAATTGAAGGAGTATCACATAAAATTATTAAAAAATCTTTAAAAAAAGCTCATATTGCTATTTTGTATATTTTAAAAAAAATGTCAGAAATAATTAATATTCCTAATAAAAAAATTTCTAAATTTGCTCCTCGTGTACATGTTATTAGGATTAATCCAGAAAAAATAAAAGATGTTATTGGAAAAGGTGGTTCTACTATTCGTATGTTAACAGAAGAAACTGGTACGAACATTGAAATAGAAGATAACGGAATCGTTAAAATTTCTTCTATTATAAAGGAAAAAGCAAAAAATGCGATTGAAAGAATTCAAGAAATTACTTCTGAAATAGAAATAGGAAAGATATATACCGGTAAGGTGACGAGAATAGTTGATTTTGGTATTTTTGTTTCTATAGGAATTGGGAAAGAAGGTTTAGTTCATATTTCTCAAATTTCAAAAAACCATATAGAAAAAGTAACTGATTATATAAAATTAGATCAAGTTGTTCAAGTGAAAGTTTTAGATATAGATAGACAGAGAAGATTAAGATTAACTATGAAAGATATTTAATAAAATATTAAAAAAATTGTTAAAAAATATACTTTTTAAATTCTATTTTTTATAATTTCTTAAAATTTTCTATTTTTGAAAATTTATGTTAAATTTAAGGTATTATAAATTGTTTAGATAAATAGAATTTAAAAAGAAATCGTATTTTTTTAAAGTTTTATAAATTATTTAAAGTAAATATTTTTTAATAAATAATTGGTAAAATTTAAATAATAATTTTATTTAACTAATTTAAAAAATATTTAATCCAGTTCACACTTTTTAGGAAAATGATAATAAATATTTATCTATGAATTATGTAAACTGGACTTATCTATTAATGAAATGAGGTGCATGTTTTACATGATTTGTAATAAAAATAAATTTTCAGATTTTGGATTAAACGATTTAATTTTAAAAGTTTTAACAGAAATAGGATATAAAGAACCTTCACCGATTCAAAAAAAATGTATTCCATATTTAACAAAAGGATATGATGTTTTAGGAACTGCGCAAACAGGAAGTGGAAAAACTGCTGCTTTTGCTTTACCTTTATTAAATAAATTAAATATATTTTCAAAATTTCCTCAAATTTTAGTTTTAACTCCTACACGCGAATTAGCTATTCAAGTTTCTGAGTCTTTTTCTTTATTTTCAAAATATATTCCGAAAATTCGAGTATTACCTTTATATGGTGGTCAAAGATATGATTTACAATTAAGGGCTTTAAGACAAGGAATTCAAATAGTTGTAGGTACTCCAGGTAGACTTTTAGATCATCTAAAAAGGAAAACATTAAATTTATCTCGTTTAAATTATTTAGTATTAGATGAAGCAGATGAAATGTTAAGAATGGGTTTTATTGAAGATGTTGAAAATATTCTTTTAAGTATTCCTAAATCTCGTCAAACTGCTTTATTTTCTGCTACTATGCCGACTGCTATTAAAAAAATTTCTCGAAGATTTATGAAGAATCCTAAAGAAGTAAAGATAAAGTTGAATATTTTAAATAAACCTGATATTAATCAGAATTATTGGATTGTGTATGGAAAAAAAACAGATGGTTTAATTAGATTTTTAGAAACTGAAAATTTTTCAGCAGCAATTATTTTTGTACGTACTAAAAATGCAACTGTTGAAGTTTCGGAAGTTTTAGAAAAAAATGGATATAATAGTGCTGCATTAAATGGAGATATGAATCAATCATTACGTGAAAAAACTTTAGACAGATTAAAAAATGGAACTTTAGATATATTGATTGCAACAGATGTAGCTGCACGAGGTTTAGATGTTGATCGTATTAGTTTTGTAATTAATTATGATATTCCAATGGATTCTGAATCTTATGTTCATAGAATTGGACGTACAGGACGGGCTGGGAGAAAAGGAAAAGCTTTAATGTTTGTTGAATATAGAGAAATAAGATTGCTTAGAAATATTGAAAAGACAATACGTCAATCAATAAAAGAAGTATTTTTACCTAATGTCGAAGTATTAAGTAAATTTCGTTTAAATAATTTCTCAAAAAAAATAGAAAAAGAATTAAAAAGTTCAGATTTAAAAGATTACGAATTATTATTAAAAAAAATTAATAAAAAAAATCCTGTTAGTCTTGAAAGTTTAGCTGCTGCTTTATTAAAAATAGCGCAAGGAGAACGTGTTTTATTAGTTGAAAAAGATTCTCATATTCCTAATATTAAAAATCATTGGATTAATTATGATAAAAAAAATAATTTTAATAGAAATAATAAAATTATTAAAAATTTTTATCAAAAAAATAATATGAATATTTATAAATTAGATTTAGGAAGAAATGATAAAATTGAAGTTCGACATATTGTAGGAGCTATTGCTAATGAAGGTAATTTAAATAATAAAGAAATTGGGAATGTTCATATATTTCCTTCTTATTCTACAATAGAATTACCAAAATATTTATCTCAAAAAAATATTTTAGAAAAATTAAGTAAAACTAAAATTTTTAATAAATTTATTAATTTAAAATTATTTCGATCATTTAAATCATTTAATAGATTGCATCCATATTCTAAAAATAAAAAACGTATTTTTTTGAAAAATGATATTTTAAAAAAAAGAATTCGACGTAGAAATACGATAAAAAATCTTTCTGGAAAAAAAACATATTTTGTAAAATCAACAGCTAATATTAAAAAATAAAATTTTTTATAGAAAAATGTTATAAATAATAATTTTAAAAAATTTTTTATATTTTTCATTAAAGAGCGCACTAATGATAAATAAATTTGTGCACTCTTTAACAAATGTTTATTTTTTAAGAGATATAGATTCAATTTCAATTTTTACATTTAAAGGAAGTTTTGATACTTCAACACATGATCTAGCTGGAAAAATAGAGATTTTATTTTTTTTAAAAAAAAATTCGTACATTTTATTAATTTTATGGATTTGATTTAACTTTGTTGTAAAAATTGTTGTTTTAATAATATTTTTTATATGAAATTTAGCTTTTAATATTATAGATTTAATGTTTTTTAAAACTAATAATGTTTGGTCAGATATTTTTTTTGGTATTTTTTCTGTAATAGGATCAATAGGAATCTGTCCAGAAATTATTAAGAAATTATTTATTTTTATTCCTTGAGAATATGGTCCTAAAACTTTTGGAGCTTTTTTAGTGTAAATTTTCATATTTTTTAAAATCTTATATTTGATGTAAATTAATTTTATTTGTTAAATTTTTAATATAAAAATTTTAACTTTATATTTGAAATTTTTAGTAAATTTATCAGGTTATTATTCATAATATAAAAATTTTTAATGAATTTTAAAAAGATTTTTTCAAAAAAATATTTTTTATTTTAAGCGAGAACTTGGGATTGTAATTTTTGATTAATTAATCCATTTATTAATAAAGCTTTAACAATATGTAAGCGATTTTCAGATTGTTGAAAAATAATTTTTCTATTAGTTTGAAAAACATCATTAGAAATTTCTATTCCATTTTTTAAATTAAATTTTTTCATAAGTTTTTTACCAAATTGCGTATGATTATCATGTAATGCAGGTAAACAATGAAAAACTTTAATTAATGGATTTTTTGTAAGTTTTAAAATGTTTTTATTAACTTGATAATCTTTTAAGAGTTTAATTTTTTTTTCTTGTAAATCAATGTTGTCTCCCATAGAAATCCACACGTCTGTATAAATCAAATCAACGTTTTTTACACCTTTTTCAATGTCTTCAGTATATAAAATGTTTTTTTTAGAAAAATTTTTTATATTATATTTTTTAAAAAATTTTTTTTTTGGAAAATATATTTTTGGAGAAATTAATTTTAAATTAAAATTTAATATTTGAGAAGCTTCTAAAAGAGAATTAGAAATATTATTATTAGTATCCCCAATATATGCAATTTTTATTTTTTTAAATGGAATATTTTTAAAAATTTCTTTAATTGTCAGTAAATCAGATAGAATTTGTGTGGGATGAAAAGTATTTGTTAATCCATTCCAGACAGGAATTTTAGAATATTGTGCAATTTTTTCTATGTTAGAATGTTTGTGTCCACGATAAACTATACCATCATATAATTTTCCTAAAGTTTGAGATGTATCTTCTATGGATTCTTTATATCCTAAATGTGTATTTCCAGGTCCTAAATATGTAGTTTGTGCACCTTGATTAAATGCTGCAATTTCGAAAGAACAGCGTGTACGTGTAGATTCTTTTTCAAATAATAAAACTATATTTTTATTTTTTAACAATTTTTTTTCTTTTTGGATTTTTTTTTGAAATTTTATTTTTTCTGCATATTTAATTAAAAATAAAATATCTTTTTTTTGAAAATCTTGCAATCGTAAAAAGTTTCTAAGGTAGTATGTATTCATATTTTTTCTAATTAAATAAAATTTATAAGTTAATAATTATATTATTTTTATTATGTATATCTATATGTAATAATAAATATTAAATTTATTATATTCAAAAAACAAGAAAATTATCTATAAATTTATGTAAAAAATAATGTTATTATACTATTTATTTAAATAAAATTTTAAAAATTTTTTTAAAGAAATTTATTTGTTTTAGTGTATTTGTAAAATAAAAATAGTATTTTTTCAGAAAAATTCAGATATTTTAAAGATATTTTTTATTTAATTTTAGGAGAATTATTTGAAGATAATACCGTATCAAGAAAATTTTAAATTATCAAAAAATAATTGTAGAGTTTTTGGAATATATGAAGATGAAGATCTTTGTTCAGTGGAAAAAAAAGTAAAAATATATAAAGTTTCTGTAATGAAAAATATATTTAAATATAGTAATTGGAAAGAAAATTTTGGAAAAACAATTTTTTTACATACAAATTTTCAATCAAAATATGATCGTATTATTTTAATAAATTGTGGAATAAAAAAGAATTTTCAGAATAATTTGTTTATTTTAATTATAAAGAAACTTTTTTTATTATTTAAAGAAAATAATATACAAAATATTTATATGAATATATATGATTTTATATTTAATAAAAGTAAAATATATTGGAAAATAAGAGATATTATAAATATATCTCAAGATCTATTTTATTCTTTTAAAGAATATCAATCTAAAATTCAAAAAATTTCTTTTCTTAAAAAAATATTTATTAAAATAAATAATGAAAAAGATTTTTTATCTTGTAAAAAAGCAATATTACATGGTTGTGCTATTTCTAAAGGGGTAAAATTTGCTAAAGATATTAGTAATATTCCTTCGAACATTTGTACACCAAAATATTTAGTAAAAAAATCTAAAAATTTATTTAAAAAATATACAAACAACATTCAAGTACAATTATTTAATCAAAATGATATTAAAAATTTAAGAATGAATGCTTTTCTTGCAGTATCTCAAGGATCATGTAAAAAAGCTTATATGTCAAGAATGAATTATTGTCATAAAAATGCAATTAATAAAAATCCTATCATCCTAATAGGAAAAGGAGTAACTTTTGATTCTGGAGGACTGTCTATTAAACCTTCTTATATGATGGATGAAATGAAATATGATATGTGTGGAGCAGCTGCGGTTATCGGAATCATGAAATTTATTGTACAAAGTGATCTTCCTTTACGAGTTATTGGAATCATTGGAACATGTGAAAATATGATTAATGGGAATTCTTTGAAACCTGGTGATATTATTCAAACCATGTCTAAAAAAACTGTTGAAATTTTAAATACTGATGCAGAAGGTAGATTAATTTTATGTGATCTTTTAACTTATGCAGAAAAATTTGATCCTATGATTGTAATTGATATTGCAACTTTAACAGGTTCTTGTGTAGCTACTTTAGGAAATGCTGCTAGTGGATTGTTTTCTAATAGTAAAATTTTAGAAAAAGAGATAAAAAAAGCAAGTAAAAATATACATGATAAAATATGGAGTTTACCAAATTTTAAAATTTATAAAAAATATTTAAAATCAAATTTCGCTGATTTATTAAATATTGGAGGAAAATATGCTG
Organism: Buchnera aphidicola (Chaetosiphella stipae setosa); assembly: GCF_964059095.1. Taxonomy (GTDB): domain Bacteria; phylum Pseudomonadota; class Gammaproteobacteria; order Enterobacterales; family Enterobacteriaceae; genus Buchnera_J; species Buchnera_J aphidicola_BP. The sequence goes on along the minus strand of NZ_OZ060394.1, from coordinate 294,020 downwards.
GTGCAAGTACTGCAGCTTATTTCTTATCATATTTTGCAAAAAAATACAAATGGGTTCATTTAGATATCGCTGGAACAGCATGGAGAACAGGAAAAAATAAGTCTGCTACTGGTCAACCTGTGACGTTATTATGTCAATATTTTTTAAATTTACTTAAAAAAAACAAATTATAAAATTATATTTTTATATTTGTTTTCAAAGATTTTTTATATAATCAATGAAAAACATAATATTTAATTTTTAAAAATTTAATATATTAAAAATAATTTAAAAAAAAATAAGAAAAAATAAAAAATGAAAAAAAATTATAATCCTTTATCAATTGAAGAATCATTATATAAAATTTGGGAACAAAATAAGTGTTTTAAAATGTGTTATACGAAGTCATCTGATAAATCTTTTTGTATTATAATGCCTCCTCCAAATATTACTGGTATTTTACATATGGGTCATGCATTTCAACAGACAATTATGGATATTTTAATTCGATATTATAAAATGCATGGAAAAAATACTTTATGGCAAGTAGGAATAGATCATGCTGGAATAGCAACGCAATTATTAATAGAAAAAAAAATATATATAAAAACTGGAAAATTTAGAGAAGAATATAATAAAGATTATTTTTTAAAAAAAACTTGGGAATGGGTTTCAAAATATAAAAAGAAAATTTTTTATCAAATGAAACGTTTAGGTAGTTCAATAGATTGGTCACGTGAAAAATTTACTTTAGACCCAGATATTTCTTTTGGAGTGCAAAAAGCATTTTTAATTTTATATCATAAAAATATGATTTATAGAAAAAAAAAAATTATGTATTATGATATACAGTTAAAGACTGTAATATCAGATTTAGAAGTAAAAAATAAAAATGTTTTAAGCAAAATGCAATATATAAAATATTTTTTTGTTAAAAAAAATATTTTTTACAAAAATAAAAATTATCTTTTAATTGCAACTACTAGACCTGAAACAATTTTTGGAGATGCTGCTATAGCTGTTCATCCTAAAGATAAAAGATATATCAAATATATTGGATTAAAAGTTTTTGTTCCTATTATAAATAGAATTATACCAATAATCTCTGATAATGAGATTGATATGAAAAAAGGTACTGGTTGTGTTAAAATTTCTCCTGCTCATGATTTTCTTGATTATAAAATAGGAATAAAAAATTTTCTTCCTCTTATTAAAATATTTTATAAAAATGGGAAAATTAGAAAAAAATTATTAATTTATAATTTTCAAGGGAAAGAAAATAAAAAATATGATTCATATATATTAAAAGAATTTCAATGTTTGGATAGATTTTTAGCAAGAAAAAAACTTTTAAAATTATTAAAAAGAAAAAAACTTTTAAAAAAAACTCAGATTGTGGATTCAATCGTTCCATATGGAGAAAGAAGCGGTACTATTTTAGAACCTATGTTAACAAATCAATGGTTTTTAAAGACATCCGTTTTAGCTAAAAAAGCAATATCAGTAGTTATAGAAAATAAAATTAAATTTTTTCCAAAAAAATATAAAAATATGTATTTATCTTGGATGTATAATTTGGAAGATTGGTGTATTTCTAGACAGTTATGGTGGGGTCATAGATTACCAATATGGTATGATGAAAATAAAAATATATATGTTGGAAAAAATGAAGAAGATGTTAGAGAAAAAAATAATTTATCTAAAAAAATTTTTTTAAAACAAGATACAGATGTTTTAGATACATGGTTTTCATCTAGTTTATGGACTTTTTTAACTTTAGGTTGGCCGAAAAAAACGAAAGAATTAAAGATCTTTCATCCAACTAATGTAGTTGTTAGTGGTTTTGATATTATTTTTTTTTGGATAGCTCGTATGATAATGTTAACTATGAATATTTTAAAAAATAAAAATGGTTCTCAAATCCCTTTTAAACATATATATGTTACCGGATTAATTCGTGATGAAAAAGGGAATAAAATGTCAAAATCTAAAGGGAATATTATTGATCCACTTGATTTAATTAATGGTATTAGTTTAAAAAAATTAATTCAAAAAAAAATAAAAAATAATGTTAAAGATTTTTCTTCAATCTCAAACAAAATGCATAAATTATTTCCAAATGGAATAAAATCATTTGGAGCAGATTCTTTAAGATTTACATGTTCTGCTCTTTCTAATCATTCTCGAAGTATTTCTTGGGATATGAATCGTTTACAAGGATATCGTAATTTTTGCAACAAATTATGGAATGCAAGTTTTTTTGTTTTAAAAAATTATAAAAGAAAAGGTCGACATATAAAAATTGCTCATATGCAATTTTCTTTTCTAGACAAATGGATATTATCTGAATTACAAATATTAATTCAAGAATATAAAAAATGTATTAAGAATTATAGATTTGATATTGTTGCTTATTTGATATATGATTTTGTATGGAATAAGTTTTGTGATTGGTATTTAGAAATTTCAAAAATTATTATAAAAGAAAAAATATTTAAAAATATTAATAATACTCGTGATCTTTTACTTTATATATTAAAATATATATTAAAACTTTCGCATCCAATTATTCCTTTTATTACTGAGTATATTTGGAATAAAATAAATTTATTAAAAAAAATTTTTCAATTTAAAAGTATTACAAATGAAAGTTTTCCAGTTTCTCATAAAGAACTTATAGATAAAAGATCTATAAAAAATATGCTTGTGTTTAAAAAAATTTTTATTACAGTAAGATCAATTAGAAATTTAATAAAAATCAAGTATAATAAAAAAATTTCTGTTATATTTAAAAATAGTAATGACAAAATTTTATATTTTTTAGAGAAAAATAAATTTTTTTTAAAAACAGTTATGTATTTAAAAAATATAAAAATTTTTTCAAAAAAATATCAACATTGTTTACAAACTTCTTTTATAAGAGATATTGAAGAAGCAGAATTGTTATTTCCTATGAAAGGAATTCTTAATAGAGAAAAAGAACTAAAAAAATTGGAAAAAAAAATAAATCTTTATAAGAAAAAAAAATGTTTTTTTAAAAGAAAAATCTTGAATAAAAATTTTTTAAAAAATGCACCTAAAAATATTGTTCTTGAGCAAAAAAAAAAATTAAATATATTAAATCATAGTTTAAAAAATTTAAAGGATTATAAATTTTTATTGTTATCTCTATAAGGAATTTTTAAGTTTTTTCTGGAAACTGTATTTTTATATATTATTTTATTTTTATGGAAATTGTCAATGTCAGGAATATTAAATTTTATTAAAAAGAAAAAATTTTTGAATAAAGATTTACAAGAATTTTTTAGAATAAATTTTTCATTTTATAAATATTTCTATGTAGATGATCCTTTTTTATTGAAAAAAATAATTACAAGATATTTTGATAAATTAAAAATTTTCGGAAGGATTTATATATCATCTGAAGGAATTAATGTTCAAGGAAACATTTTAAAAAAATATTTTTATAAAATGAAATGTTTTATTTATAAATTACATCCTAAGTTAAATAATCTTCATATTAATATTGGAATAGATAATACTCGTCAATCTTTTTTATCTTTAAAAATAAAAATTAAAAAAAAAATAGTTGATGATGGATTAAAAGAAAATATTTTACAAAAAAAATATAATAAAAAATATTTAAATGCTTATGAAGTAAATAAATTTTTAAAAAAGAAAGATGTAATTTTTTTAGATGTACGAAATTATTACGAATATAGAATTGGCCATTTTAAAAATGCTATTTCTACATATACTTTTACTTTTCGAGATCATTTAAAAAAAATTTTTAATTATATTTCTATGTATAAAAATAGAAAAATAGTTTTATACTGCACTGGAGGAATTCGATGCGAAAAAACAGCTTTTTTAATTCAAAAAAAAGGTTATAAAAAAGTTTATCAAATTTATGGAGGAATTATAGGATATATTAATGAGTGTAAAAAAAAAAAACTTCCTATGAAATTTCTTGGAAATAATTTTGTTTTTGATTTAAGATTAAATGAATTTATTTCAAGAAAAAAAATTTCTTATTGTGGACAATGTTTTAATAAATCTGATTATTATATTAATTGTATGAATCCAAAATGTAATTTGCTTTTTATTCAATGCTTTTTGTGTTCTAGAAAATATAAATCATTTTGTTCAAAATTATGTTTAAAAAAATTTCAAAAAAAAAAATAAATTTTTTAAAATAATTTTTTTAAATAAAATTTTCATAAAAAAATTTTTATTTTAGGAAAATAAATTTATAATATAATATTATTAAAAAATTTTTTTGAATTAAATTATTTTAAATAAAAAAAATTTTTTTTAAAGGAAACTGTATGTTGCATGTATTTATAAAAGATATCTTTAAAAATAAAATTTTAATTAATCAAAATATTCGAGTAAAAGGTTGGGTAAAAAATAAAAGAAGCGCTAAATCTAATTTATTTTTTATTGATCTTTATGATGGTTCATGTTTAAATACATTGCAATTAGTTATAAAAAATAATTTAATCAATCAGAATGATATATTAAAAATAATTCCTGGATGTTCTTTATCCGTTGAAGGAAAGTTAATACATTCAAAAAATTTAAAACAAAAATTTGAGATATTTGTTGTAAAAATATATGTATTAGGATGGCTTGAAAATTCTCATGCTTATCCTATGTCATCTAAAAAACATACAATGGAGCATTTACGAAAATTTTCTCATTTAAGACCAAGAACGAATATTATTGGAGTAGTTTCAAGAATTCGGAGTACTGTATTTCAGTCATTTCATAATTTTTTTTCAAAAAATGATTATTATTGGGTATCATCTCCGATTATTACATCATTAAATGCAGAAGGAGCAGGAGAGATGTTTTCTGTATTACATAAAGATGCTGAAATAAATAAAACATCTAAAAAAGACAATTTTTTTGGAAAAAAAGTTTTTTTAACTGTTTCTGGGCAACTAACTATTGAAGCATATGCATGTGCTTTATCGAAAGTATATACTTTTGGACCAATATTTCGTGCAGAAAATTCAAATACGACACGACATTTATCTGAATTTTGGATGTTAGAAGTAGAAATGGCATTTTATAAATTAAGTAATATTATTAAATTTATTGAAAAAATGTTAAAATATGTTTTTAAAATGATTTTAAAGAAAAATTATGATGATTTATTTTTTTTACAAAAAAATTTAAATTCTCGTATAATAGATAGATTAAAAAAATTTCTTGAATCAAAAATAAATCAAATTGAATATTTTGAAGCGGTAGAAATTTTAAAGAAAAATAAAAATTTTTTTTCACAAAAAATATTTTATGGTATGGAATTAACAACAGATCATGAAAAATTTCTTACAAATCAGTATTTTAAAAATCCTATAATTGTTAAAAATTATCCTAAAAGAATTAAACCTTTTTATATGAGGATAAACAATGATCATGAAACTGTTGCGGCAATAGATATTTTATTTCCTGATGTAGGAGAAATAATTGGAGGCTCAGAGAGAGAAGAAAGAATTAACGAATTAGATAAAAGGATTAAAGAATTAAATTTAGATATTAATGATTATACATGGTATAGGGAATTACGATTATATGGAACTGTTCCGCATTCTGGTTTTGGTTTAGGTTTAGAAAGATTAATAATGTATATTACAGGAATTAAAAATATAAAAGATGTTATTCCTTTTCCAAGAACTGTAAAGAATGCTGATTTTTAATATTTTTTAAAAAAAGAAAGAAGTTTTTCAAGAAAAAAAATTATACATAAAATATGAAAAATTTTTTTAAAAAATATTAAAATATATTTTATGTAAAAAAAAATATAAAATAAATTTTAAAAAAAAGTTTTTAAATTTTAAAAAACAAGAAGGAGTAATATTAAAATTATGATAAATCGTCAATCTTTAGCGATATTGATTCCTTTATGTTTATATTCTGGCAATGTTCATGCAGAACAAGTATATCACAATAATACAATAAACGTGTATTCTCAAATAAATCCACTTCATTTTTATTCTCATACAACGGATCCTCTTATTATAAATTCTTTAGGGAATTATTCAAATATTAAATTAGGATTTTTCAATCAATATTATATTAATGAAAAGAATTTTGGATATGCTCGTTTTGAATATTGTCCAAGATTTATACGTTATAACCCAGAAAATTATTCTCATGTAATAAATGACAATGTTGGTTTAGCATATGTTGGTATTAATTTAGGAGATTGGGGAAGTATAGATTATGGAAGAAATTATGGAGTCATGCATTATTCAAAAAGATTTACTGAAAAATTTTTTAATGACAGTGAAAATATAGTTTTTCATGATGATGATAATTTTTTACTTGGTCGTGCAGATGGAGTATTAAGTTATAAAAGTAGAGATTTTGCAGGATATATGAGTGATTTTAATTTTATTCTACAACATCAAACTCATTATCAAAAAAAGCATTATTATTTAAGTAACAAATATAATGATTCATGGGGAATAGCTTTAAACTATATCAATCATTTTGGATTAAAAATTTCTGGAACAGCTTTTTTTAGTCCTTATGATAATTCTAGAAACGGAGCAAATTTACACAGTCATTGGGCAAAATCATATGGATTAGGATGTTCTTATAATGTAGGGAATGTTTCTTTTGCTGGTTTTTATGGTTTTTTAAAAAATTCAGCTTTTCCATATATGAAAGATTCTGTGAGATATGATTTATTGGATACATTTGAAATAGGTGGTAAATATAATTTTCAAAATGGAATAACTGCTTCTTTAGGTTATGTAAAATCTTTTGGAACAGAATATGATTACATGAGAAATGTTATAGTTTCTCAACCTAAACCGTTAAATAATCATTTTAATGTCATTATGAATTATGAAATTAATAAACATTTTACTGCAAGTTTTCATTATAAATTAAATCTTTTAAAAGAATCAAATTCTCCAGATCAAGAGTATATACATTATGCAGAAAATTCTTTTGGTTTTGGAATGAATTACTTTTTTTAATTTTAATAATAAATAAAATTTTAATATATTTTTTTATGTTTATAGATATACAATATTTCACAGGTTTTGTAAAAAAAATTTTAATAATTATCTAAAGATGTAAAGAAAAAATTAAAAAAATATTATTATTTTTTTAATATAATATTTTAAATTTATTAAATTAAATGAAGTAAAAATTAAAATTTTGTAACTAGTTTGTAAGAAATTTATTTTCTTACAAACTAGTTATAATTTAAAGTATTTTATTTTAATTATTTTAAATTTTTCTTAATTTTTTTCCACCAAGTATATGAATATGCAAATATTGAATTTCTTGCCCTCCATGTTTATTACAATTTATAATTATTCTATAACCTGATTTATTTATTTTGTTTTTTTTAGCAATTTTTATTGAAACATACATCATATGACTTAAAATATCTAAATTTTTTTTATTAATGTAATTTAAATTTTTAATAAATAAATTTGGAATAACTAATATATGAACAGGAGCTTTTGGTGAAATATCAGTAAAAGCAGTTATTTTTTCATCTTGATAAATAATATTTGCAGGAACTTTTTTCTCGATAATTTTTGTAAATATGTTTTTATGATTCATAAAAATATTTTCCGTTATTCAAAGATAAAAAAATTATTTTTTAATATTCGTTTGATTGATATAATTTTCCATTAAAGTTTTTATATTGTCTGATTTTGTTCCAAAAACTATTTGTATTCCTGATCCTGAAATAAATACACCTGAAGATCCTAAAGAGTTTAATTTTTTTTCTTTTACTAAGTTAGAGTTAATAACTGTTATTCGTAATCTTGTAATACATGCATCTATATTAGAAATATTATTTTTTCCTCCTAAATATTTTATAATTTTTGGAATTTTTAAATTTATATTTTGATTTGATGATTTTAAAAATTTTTTTTCTCTTCCTAATGTTTTTAGATGAAATATTTTAATAAAATTATAAAATATTATGTAATACAATAATGTATAAGTTATTCCAACAATAGGAAAAAGCCAAATTTTTTTGCCATTACCACTTAATAAAATAAAATCTATTAATCCATGAGAAAAGCTTGTTCCAGCTGTCATATTTAAAAAAATACATATTGAAAAAGCTAATCCAGCTAAGATTGAATGTATAAAATATAATAAAGGTGAAACAAATAGAAAAGAAAATTCAATAGGTTCTGTGATTCCTGTTAAAAACGCAGTTAATGCTGCAGAAATCATCATACCTCCAACTTTAATTTTATTTTCTTTTTTTGCAGTATGCCAAATTGCTAAAGCTGCTCCAGGTAATCCATACATTTTAAAAATAAATCCACCAGAAAGCATTCCAGCGCTTTTATCTCCTGCCATATATCTTGCTATATCTCCATGAAAAGTTTGTCCAGAATCATTAATGTATTCTCCGATCTGCATTTGAAATGGAACGTTCCATATATGATGTAATCCAAAAGGAACTAATGCACGTTCAACAAATCCATAAATACCAAAGGCAATAATAGGATTTTGATATGCAGCCCAAGAAGAAAATTTTTGTACAACATATCCTATTGGAGGCCAAATAAAGGATAATAGTATTCCTAATATAATTGATGCAAGTCCAGAGATAATAGGAATAAATCTTTTTCCAGAAAAAAATCCTAAATATTCAGGTAATTGAATTTCATAAAATTTATTAAATAAATAAGCAGATAAAGCTCCAGAAAATATTCCTCCTAATATTCCTGTGTTATTTAAATTTTTTATTGAATTGTCAATTAGTAAAGTATGATGAGAAAAAATAGGAATCATCAAAAAGGATGTTTGAGTCATAATATTATATGATATTACTGCAGCTAGAGCAGCTACTCCGTCATTTTTTGTAAATCCTAATGCTACTCCAATAGAGAAAATTAATGGCATATTAGAAAAAATAGATCCACCTGTTGCAATCATAATTTTTGAACAAAAATTAGGAATAAATGAAAAATGAACAGATCCAATTCCTAATAAAATTCCTGCAATTGGTAAAACTGATACTGGAAGCATTAAAGATTTTCCAATTTTTTGCAGAATTGAAAAAGAATTTTTAAACATTCTAATACCTCTACTATAAAATAATTTTTAATTTAAAATAATTAAATTTTTTTTTAGTTTAAATAATCGAAAAAAATTCTGTTTTATGATATGACTTAATTTTTCTATATCAATTTTTTTAAGATTAGAAACATGTTTTGCAATATAATTTATATAAGAAGGTTTATTTTTTTTACCTCTATGAGGTACTGGTGTTAAATACGGAGAATCTGTTTCTAATAATAAGCGATTTAAAGGGATTTTTTTTAATACAGATCGAAGTGAAATGGAATTTTTAAATGTAATCATTCCTGAAATGGATATATAAAAACCGAGATCTAATATTTTTTTCGCTACTTCATAATTTTCATTGAAGGAATGAAAAATTCCTGGACATAATCCTGAATTTTCTGATTTTAAAATTTTTAATATATCTTGTGAAGAGTTTCGAGAATGTATAATTAATGGTTTTTGAAGATCTTTGCTAACAGATATATGTTGATAAAATAATTCTTCTTGAAAATGCGATTTTTTTTTTTCATGAAAATAATCTAATCCAGTTTCTCCGATAGCTATTACTTTTTTCTGTGTAGAAAAATTTTTTAGCTCTGTGTAAGAGTTTTTTTTTTATAAGAAAATAATGGGTGTATTCCGCAAGAATAAAAAATATTATAGGGAGCATTTTTTAATAGTGATTGTATTTCTTTAAAATCATTTATAGAAGTAGCAACTGATAATATTATTTTGACGTTTTTTTTATACGCTTCTTGAATAATATTTAATATTTTCTTTTTAGATGGTTTTGTATCAATTTTATTAAGATGACAATGCGAGTCTATTAAAAACATACATTTTCCTTTTTGATGAAAAATTATTTAATATTTATAATATTTTCCCAAATTATTATTGGTTCTAGTAAAATAAATTTTTTATTAATTTTAGAAATATTATTGATATAAAAAAAACTTTTTTTCCATAAATTTATTATAGTATATAAATCTTTAATTTTATGTTTTTTGTAAATTACTGAAATTAATTTTTTTTGATCATGATTAATTAATGTTATTTTTTTATTATAATAAATTTTTATAGCGTCTAAAATTATTAAGTATATCCAAAAAATTTTTTTTTTTATTTTTTTTTTAAAAAATTTTAATAAATAAAATAAATTTTTATTTTTTATAGATTTTTTTAGTTTACTTAAAAAAAATTTTCTTTCATTCCATAAGGTACTTTGCAGAATTCTATTTGCTATAATTGGAGAATTTTCTGATAATTTTAATGCGGTTAATAGATCTTTTGTTTTAAATTTATTAGTTTTTTTTTTTAACCATAAAATTCCTTTTTTTTCAGTAGGAGGATATATATTATATATAATACATCTACTTCTTATAGTTTTTTTTAGTTTGAAAAAACTATTATATTCTAAAAAAAATAATATATTTAATGGCGGTTCTTCTAAGATTTTTAAAAAAGCATTCATCGAAGATTCTGTTAATAAATGAATTTTAGGAATCCAAATTATGGTTTTTTTCCCTAATTTAGAAGTTTGATAAGATTTTTTTATAAATTTTAAAAAATAATCAATTCCTATAGTTTTATTCTTTTTTATATAAATAATATGTAAATCTGGATAATTATTTGATTTTACTAATTGACAATTGTGACATATATTACAACTAAAATAATTTTGTGGATTAATGCATAAAATTCTTTGACATAATAAAAATATTAATACATTAGATCCTAAATTAGTCTGTGTACGAATAATAATAGAATGATGCAATTTTTTTTTTAAATATTGAGAAAGTATTTTTTTATATTTTTTTTTTAACCATGGATAAAGTATCATTTTGGAATTTTAAACCATTTACATATTTTTTTTTCAATAATTTTGTTTACTTTGTTCATATTATTATTTGAATTAATTATTATTTTTTTTGATTGATATGATAAATATTTTAAATAAAATTTGCGGACTTTTATAAAAAAATTTATGGGTTTTTTTTCTATTCTATCTAATTTACCACGCAAAAATGCTTTCTTTAATCCTATTTTCGGATCAATATCCAAAAATATTGTTAAATCTGGTTTAATAAAACTATCAGTAATTTTTGTTAATTGATGTATTAGATTTTGATTCAGCCCTTGTCCTCCTCCTTGATAAGCTATTGAAGATAAATTATGGCGATCAGAAATAATCCATTTTCCTTTTTGAAAAGCAGGATAAATAATATTTTCCATTAATTGTAAACGAGCAGAATATAATAATAATAATTCAGAATAAATATTTAATTTTTCTTTTTTATTTTCAAATTTTATTATTTTTCTAATTTTTTCTGAAATATATGTACTTCCAGGTTGTCTAACAATAATGACATCTTTTATATTTTTCTTAAATAAAAATTTTTTAATTTTTTTACAGGCAGTAGTTTTTCCTGAACCTTCTAATCCTTCTAAAACAATAAATTTATTTTTCATAAAAATTTTTTTATACAATAATTTATAATTATTTTTTTTTAAAATCAATAACAGTAATATTATTTTATTTTATATAATACTATAACACTTTTTTAAATTTTTTTTTAGAAATGCATTTATCTTATAAAATATAAAAAATTTTTATAAGTTAATTTTTTTTTTCACAAGAACAATTAAAGATTTCACTGTATCTATTTTTTCTATTTCTTCATCAAGAATTTTAATTTTAAATGTTTCTTCTATACACATAGTTAATTCAATCATATCTAGAGAGTCTACTTCTAAATCATTTTTTAAAGAAAATTTTTTTTTTATATCTTTTTTGAAAGATACACATTCAGAAATAATTTTTTTAATTTTTTTTGAGATTTTCACATATTTCCTTAAAATTTTATTTTTCTAAAAATTTTATAAAGAACATATTCCTCCATTAACGTGGAATACTTGACCCGTGATATAAGATGCTTTTTTCGATGATAAAAATTCTACCATATTTGCTATATCTTGTGGCTTTCCTAATCTTCGCATAGGAATTTTTTTTAAACATTTTTGTAGTTGTCGATGAGTTAAATTTTTTAACATATTTGTTTGAATAAATCCAGGAGAAACAAGATTGACTGTGATTCCTTGTGTTGCTACTTCTAATGATAAAGATTTTGTAAATCCAATTAATCCAGATTTTGCAGCAGCATAATTTGTTTGTCCTGCAGATCCTATAAATCCAGATATTGATCCAATATTTATAATTCTTCCAAAACGAGCGTGAATCATATTTTTTATAATTTTTTTAGTTATATAAAATACGGATGTTAAATTGATTTGAATAATTTTATTCCAAGATTTTTTAGAAAGATTAATAATTAAATTATCAGATGTTATTGCAGCATTATTAATTAATATATCAATTTTTTGAACTTTTTTTTTCATTTTTTTTAAAAAATTTTTAATTGATGACAAATTTTTAATGTTTAAAATCATTCCATGACCATGATCTTGTATTTTATTTTGGATTTTTAAAGCACCAGATTTTGTTCTTGATGTACCAATAATTTTAAATTTTTTTTTTATAAATTTTTTTAAAATAGATTTTCCAATTCCTGTATTTGCTCCAGTAATTAATACATTTTTTTTACAATTTTTCATAAATATTTTAATGATAATTTTATATTAATTAAATATTTTTTTTATATTTAATGAATGATATTTTTTTTTTTTGCAACTTAATTTAGTTAAAAGATTTCCAGTATTTATTTCTAGAAAATATTTTATTTTTTTATAAAGTAAAAAATTTATTGTTTGATTCCAATATACTGTTTTACAAATTTGATTAAATAATGCATGCTTAATTTTTTTTGGTTTTTTTAAAAATTTTATTAATGTACTATCTAAAATTAAATTTTTTGGTTGATTAAAATTTATTTTTAAAAATTTAGTAAATATTTTTTTTTTAATTTCATTCATTAATGAACAATGAGAAATATTTTTTATCGGAAGTTTAATTATATATTTTGCTCCATTCTTTTTACATTCATATAAATTTTTTTTAGCATATTTCTTTTTTCCGGTAATTACAATTTGATTATCAGAATTAATACATGCAATAAAAAATTTTTTTTTTCCTAAATTTTTAAAAATTTTTTTTATTTTTTTTTTTTTTAATCCTATGATAGAATACATAACACCTTTTTTTTGAAGCATTAACTTTTCTCTATAAGCAACTATTTTTAATGCATCTGAAAAATTTAAAGAATGACTACAGACTAATGCAGAGTATTGTCCTAAACTATGTCCTGTCATGACATATGGTTGAGTACCAATTTTTTTTTTCCACAATCTATATAATGATACTGAAATTGTTAGAATTTCTAGTTGAGAAAAATAATCATATATTTTTTTTTGATTTTTTTTTAAAAATATTTTCCATAAATTATAATTTAAATGATTTGAAGCTTCTGAAAAAGTTTTTTTGATAATAAGATGTTTATTATATAATTTTTTGATAATTTTAAAATTTTGCATTCCGTGACCGGGAAAGAGCATTGCAAATTTAGTCATTTTATTTTTTTTAAATTTTTATTATTTGAAGTAATAAAATTAATTACGATTTATAATATTTTTTTTCCTCGATAATATCCTTTTTTTGTCATATGATGCCTTATATGTAATTCATTTGTTGTTTGATCAATCGAAATATTTAAATTTTTTTGTAAAAAATCATGAGATCGACGCATTCCTCTTTTAGATCTAGTAGGTTTACTTTTTTGAACAGCCATTTTTTTTCTCCTTTATCTGCAAATTTTATATTATTATATATATAATTTTAAAGATTATTCAAGTAATAAATTTTATTTTTTATTTAAGAAAAATATTTTTATAAAAAAAATATAAACTAAAATATTTTTTCAATAATTTTTTTAAAATTTTTATTTAGTGGAGCACAGAGAGTTATTTTTTTTTTAGATATTGGATGTATAAAAGTAATTTTTTTTGCATGTAAAAATAAGTTATTATTTTTTTTAAAATTTATATTTTTATCTAAAACATTTTTTCCATATCTATTATCTAAAACAATAGGATGACCAATGTATGCAGCATGTACTCTTATTTGATGTGTTCTTCCAGTTAAAGGAAAAATAGAAATTAAACTAAATTGTGATGTGGATTTTTTTTTTATAAAAATAGTTGTTGATACTTTACCTGTAATATTCACAGTCACCATTTTTTTTTTTTTTAAAATATTATTTTTTAATAATGAATTATTAATAACTTTTTTTTGAAATAAGGTATTTCCATGGACAAGAGCAACATATTCTTTTTTAATAGTTTGTTTTCTAAATTGTTCATGAAAATATAGTAAAGAAGATTTTTTTTTAGCCACCATTAAAATTCCAGAAGTATATCTATCTAAACGATGAATTAATTCTAAATATTTTTCTTTCGGTTTTAATAATCTTAGTATTTCAATAATTCCAAATTTTATTCCACTTCCTCCATGTACAGAAATTCCTGATATTTTATTAATTACTAAAAGATTTTTATCTTCATATAAAATATTTTTTAATATTATTTTATAATGTTTTTTATCAAAATTTTTTTTAGAATGATGAAATTTATTTATTTTTAATGGTGGAACTTTAATTATATCTCCGATTTGTAATTTATATCTTGGTTTAATTCTTTTTTTATTAATTCTGATTTTTCCTTTTCTAATTAAATTATATAATTTGCTTTTAGGAATTTTTTTAAATTTTTTTATTAAAAAATTATCTATTCTTTGATTAAAACTAATTTTATCAATTTGAAAAAAAGAAAGTTTTGTTGTTTGAAGAATCATAAAATCCTTTATATTGAAATCACAAATATCATTAATTTTTATTTATAGATATTTTATATTTTAGAAAATTTTATTCAATTAATTATAAGAAAATATTTTATGAAAAAAATTTTTTTAAAATATTGAAAAAAAATTATATTATTATAGTCAAAAAAAATAGAATGTTTAATTCTAATATAAAAAATATTCATTTAAAATCTATAAATAATATTTATATAGGAATTATAAAAAAGATTTTATATAGCTTTAGAAGCTATTTTATTAGTTATGATAAAAAATTTTAAGTTATTTCTTTTAAAGAATATTTGTAAAAAATTATTGAATAAGAAAAATATATCTTTTTTCTTACATAAAAATTATTTTTTAGAAAAAAATGACAATATTAGGATAAATATTAAAATAAAAAAAAAATAAATAAAATTTGTTAACTACTTTTCTGTTTTTTTCTTTTTGTGAATGTATATTTTTTTAATTTTAAAGAAATTTAATATTAAAAAATATTTAAGAAAATTTGAGGAAAAAATAGAAAAATTTTAACAGTTTTTATGAAATTTTTTCAAATTCAAAAAATATAGGATGCATTGTAAAAAAAATATTCGTATTGAAGGTTTCTTGAAGATTTAACAATAGATTTTTTATGAAAATTAAAACATGGCGTTTAATTTATAAAAATAAAAATAATTTTTTATTAAAATTTTATCAAAAAGATAAAATAATCATTGTTTTATTGAATGAAAGAATAAAATATTAAGTTTTAAAAATTTTTTTTTATAAAAAAATTTTTTATAAAATACAAAATTTATTTGTTGTTTTAATTATTTAAAAAATATTTCTATTGTTTATTATTATAGTTTTATTAATGAGACTATTTTTATTTTTTTAATAGGAAAATAAAATTATCTATTTGAGAATCTTTAATAATTTATTTTACAGAAGAATGAATAGTGATAGATATTAATTGTTCCTTTGTAAAAAAAATATAAAAATATTAAAGATATATCTTATAAAATAGAACAAATTTTTTCAAAAAGATATAAAAACATTTTCTAAAATAGTTATTAAAAAATTTCTAAATTTGAATTATTAAAAATTTTTAGAAAGCAAGAGTATATTAGGAGCATTTATTCTATATAAAAAATTATTTAAAATTTTTTTGAAATCACAAAAAAAATGTTTTTTTATTTTTCTTAACGTATTTATTTATGAATATAAAATTTTTATTTTTTCTTATACAAATTATGTGAAATTCTTTTGATGAATTATTTTAAAATATATTCTATTAATTTATTTTCAAATGAAAAATTGAAAATAATTTTTCTATAAAATTTTTTTATTTTATTGTATTTTGAAATATTTTAAAATTATTTTTTTTAAAAATTTTTTTAAAAAATATACATAATTTTTTTATATAAAAAAATTATTAATCATCATTCTATTTATTATTAATATTTTAAAACACAAGAATATCTTATTTCTTATTAGACAAATAATTTAAAATTATTTTATGAATTCAATTAATATTTTTAGAAAATTATTATTGATACTTAAATTTTATATTTCTAAAATTTTAAATTTTAAATATTTTTAAAAATATTTTATTTTAAGTATCAATAAATAATGTTTTCAATATAAAAAATATTTTCTTAGATTTTAAAATACTTTAAAGATGTTTAATTTATTTTTTTAAGAAATTTTTTTATTTTGAGAAGAGTACTGAATATCTGAAATAGAAAATGTTCCTAACTCATCAATCTTAACAAATACATCATTTTTAGAAGAAATAAAAATGTCTCTTACATATCCTTGACTGAAAACAATAGAAGGAATAATAGCATTATCTGTTTTTGCAACAATATTTAAATTATAACATTTAGGATGTTTCTCGTCTTTACTGAAATATTTTTGATCAATTTCATTAGGATTGATTGTAAAAGTATTAAATCCTTTTTTAGCTGGTCCTACATTTTTTTGAAAGATAATGTTTCTATTATCGTCTGAAATAATTATATTCACAGAAGTTACTTTTACAGGAAGTTTAGCTCCTACAACAATAGGTGCATGATTTAAAATCACTCTTGGAACTTGCACCATTACATATTTGTGTTTAAAAGTATTATAATAATAATCAATTGTTTTTTTTTTTGTAGTTTGAAGAAATCTATATTTTGGAAAAACAGAAAGATGTTTTTTTTTTTTGTTAAATATAGTATAGGATTTTTCTATAACAATTTGAATTTTATTTATATGATAAGTAAAAATTTTTTTTTTAGATTTTTTAGTTAAAACATCTTCGAAATTTTTTATTTTACTATTAATAAAAATATTTCCTTTTTGGTTATTTTCGAAATTATGAATTTTGTTTGCATGTTGTGAAATATCATCAAATGGAATTATATTCATTTTATAGCCTATTTTATTTATTTGAATTTATAATTTTATGAAAAATTTAAAATATATAAATGAAGTTTTTTATTATTTTAAAATAATATAAAAAAAATTGATTTTTGAAAAATATTTTTTTATAAAAAATGAAAAAAAAATCATTCTCAAAGATATTAAGTATCTTTTTAATAAATTATTTATTAATATATTTTTTAATAAAAAAATTATATATCTTAAATAAATTTCTTATCTTTTCATTATTCAATAATTTGAGTTATAATATTTATATATTAAAACAAAAAGAAAAAATAAGATAATTTTTAAATGTTTTATAAAATTTATTACTTGATAAAAATTTTAAATATAAGAATATATATACAGATTTATAGTTAAAATTTTTATAAATAAATTTTATTCTCTGGAATACATAAATTTAATTATATATAAAAAAATTCAATTTTTTTCATTTTATTTAGAATAAAATTTTAATAGAAAATAAAAAAATTATGAAAATAAATTTTTTTGATAAAAAAGAATTTTTTATAATAATAGTTTATTATATATAAAAAGTTCTTCAAAAAAAAATTTTTTTAATGTATGTTATTAACATTGTATGGATTAACAATAAAATTTATTTTTTTACTTCAAATGCAAGAATTACATTTGATATACTATTTAAAAAAGTTATTTAAGTAGAAATTTAAAGAATTGATTTTTTTAATCATTTATATTATGGAGTACTTAATGAAAAAAAAATATATTGCACTTTCATTTTTATTAGGTAGTGTTTGTTCTACAGTACATGCTGAAGAAGTTCATAGAAGTCATGTATATTTTAGTACTTCATCAAATGTTGTAAAAGTATATACAAAAGCACCT
The DNA here is from genome assembly GCF_964059095.1 of Buchnera aphidicola (Chaetosiphella stipae setosa). Taxonomy (GTDB): domain Bacteria; phylum Pseudomonadota; class Gammaproteobacteria; order Enterobacterales; family Enterobacteriaceae; genus Buchnera_J; species Buchnera_J aphidicola_BP. Next base: position 275,908 of record NZ_OZ060394.1, on the reverse strand, counting down.
TCATATAAAAATTGGATTCTTCAAAATTATAATAAAAGTTTTTTTCATAGTTTATTAGGTTTTTGTTTTGGATATCAATTTAACAATTATCTAGGAGTTGAGTTATCTTATGATTTTTCTTTTTTAAACGACAGTAAAAATCTTTATTATAGATATCACAAATATGATAAAACAAAATATTCAAAATATGTTGATGATGTGAATAAAAAACTTGATCAAGAATTAGAAGAAGAAGATAATCAAGTTGACGTATACCAAACAAAGAGATTTATTCCTTCTAAAAATTTTTCTACTCGTTTTATATCTACTTCTACTAATAAAAATTCCCAATTAACTCCAAATAAAGTATTTTTTCGTGATGTAGTGGATATGCGAATTCCATTTTCATATTTCGAAAAAAATATTAAATTAACAGCAAAATTTTCATATCCTTTTATGAAAAATATAAATTTATATACTCGATTCGGTGGAGCTTTCCATATAAGTCAGAGTGCTTTTCAAAAAGATCTGTCTACACGGAAAGAAATAATTTCTGAAAGAATATTTTATCCATTAATTTCATGTGGTATACAATACGATTTTGCAAATCATATGTCATCCAGATTTGAAATAGAAAAGAAACTTTCAAATTTTAATGATCCTTTGATCGAAAAGAGTTCTTTAAATTTTGATTTTGTCTGGAAATTTAATAAATTGAGTGCATAATCAAATTATGTCATTTTATTTTCACAATTTTTTTGCAATTTAAAATATTTTGATTATAAAAAGGTAATTTGTTAAGTTTTTTTTAAAAAGTAATTTTTTCTCCCTTTTTTAAATTAGATAAAAATTATTTTAAAATAGTACAAAATTTTTTCTTTTAAAAAATATTTTAAAAAATAAATATGAATTTTTATCAATAAAAAAGGGAGAAAAAAAATGATGGGGAAGAAATTTTATATTTTTATTCTATACGTAATTTAATAAAAAAAAATAAATATTAATATATTGCTTTTTTATTTTTTTTTT
>NZ_OZ060394.1:224582-274880 GCF_964059095.1 Buchnera aphidicola (Chaetosiphella stipae setosa) | reverse complement strand
TTTTTTTTTTGTTTTGCTTTTGGAGGGAGAGGGATTCGAACTCTCGGACAATTTCTTGTCGGCGGTTTTCAAGACCGCTGCCTTAAACCACTCGGCCACCCCTCCGCGTATGATAAAAAAATATTTTGCTAAAATATTTTTAAACATTATTAATAATATACTTTATCTAAAATCTTGTAAAGAATATTTTTAATCGTTAAAAATAAAATTTTTATGAATTAAAAAGATTTATTGACATTTTATAAGTATTTGTTATATATATATAAACAGTTTAAATTAAGAAGTAAGAAAAAAATTTTGGTGCATTGGCAGATTGGCGTTATGCAGCGGATTGCAAATCCGTATAACTCGGTTCGATTCCGAGGTGCACCTTCCTTCTTAAATTTTTTTTGAAAGTTTTTTAATACCCGAATGGTGGAATTTGGTAGACACAAGGGACTTAAAATCCCTCGGTTATTTATAACTTTGCGGGTTCAAGTCCCGCTTCGGGTAAAATTTTTATTTATTTCCAACCTTGGTATACTGTGAAATTATTTTTTTTTTTAAGAATATTATATTTTTTAAAATTTTTTTTAAAATATTTTAAACAAGGAATAGAATTGTTAACGACTATTCTTAATTCTCCATTTTTTTTTAGATATAATTTCGATTCAAAAATAATCTTTTTTATGAAAAACGTTGTTTTTTTAAAATTTTTATGAATAGGTGGATTAGATATAATAATATTGAATCTTTCTTTTATATTTGAATATATATCACTAATTTTTAATAAAATTTTTAAATTATTTAATAAAAAATTTTTTTTACAGCATTTTAAAGCGGTGAAACAGTTTTCAGAAGCTATTATTTTATTTTTTTTTACAATTTTTTTAACAGCTATAGATAAAATTCCAGATCCTGCACATAAATCTAAAATTTTTTTATTAAAAAATTTATTTTTATAAAATGTAGATATTAATAATTCACTTCCAGAATCAATTTTTTGATATCCGAAAACTCCAGGTAAAAAATAAAGAGGAATATTATTCCAGTAATTTATTTTATAATATTTATTTAAGTTAAAAAAAATTTTATTTTTAATTTTTTTATAATAAAAAATAGATTTTTTCCCGTAAATATATTTTTTAAAATTAATTTTTTTCTTTAAAGATATCATGAAACTTTTAATTCCACTTTTGTTTTCTCCAATAATAAAAATTTTTTGTTTTTTTTTCAAAATTGAAATAATTTTTTTTATATGAAAATAAACTTCTTTTTTATTTTTTGAAAAAAAATAAATAATAGTATTACAATTTTTTATCATTTTTTTTTTCACTAAAAAATTTAAAAAAATATTTTTTTTTTTAATTTTTTGTATATATTTTAAGGAATCATATTTTTGAATGTGTACAAAGCTTTCCTTTGTTTTTAAAATTTCTGGCAAAGAATCGTGTATATTACCAGAAAATAAAATTTTTTTATTCACAAACATTTTTTTGTGCCGTAATAATAATTTACTTGAATTATTAAGTTTCAAAAGATAAATCTCCTTAATAAAATAGAAAAAAATATTTATTTTATATATTAAAATATTTTTTTATTTTTTATATTTAAAAAATTTTTATTTTTTATTTTTTAAAAAAATATATAATTTAATATTAATTACATTAAAATATTTTTTTAAGAATTTAATAAAATATTTTTTATAAAAAAATAAAAAACTTTAAATAATAATTATTATGAATTTAAAATATGAAAAAATACCTATAAAATTAAAAGGAAGTATTTTTACAACTTTAGTATTATACTTAAACAGTAATAAAATAAATATTATTAATTATTTTTTAAAACAAGAAATAAAAAAATCTCCAGAATTTTTTAAAAATGCTCCAATTATTATTAATTTATCTTTATTACCTAAATACTCTAATTGGAATGAAATTCAAGAATTAATTATTTCCTATGGTTTAAAAATTATAGGAATTGTAGGTTGTCATGATTTTTATTTAAAAAATATTATTCAGAAATCAGGATTACCAATTTTTTCAAATACTAAAAATTTAGTTGAAAAAAAAAAAAAAAATAGTAAAAAGAAATTTTATAAAAGCATTTTTTATGAAAATACAATTCATTCTGGACAAACTATTTATTCAAAAAAATCAGATTTGATTATAATTAATAATGTAAATGAAGGAGCAGAATTAATTTCTGATGGAAATATTCATGTATATGGAAAATTGTGTGGAAGAGCTTTAGCTGGTGCTCATGGAGATCGTACAAGAAGAATTTTTTGTACAAATTTATGTTCTGAGTTATTATCTATTTCTGGAGAATATTGTTTAATGGATGCTATTCCGAAAAAGATTTTTAATAAATCAGCTCAAGTTATTTATAAAAATGGAATGGTAAAAATAAAAAAGTTATAATTATCATTTAAATTTTTTAAGGAAAATAAAAATTATGGCTCGAATTATTGTTGTTACATCTGGAAAAGGAGGTGTTGGAAAAACAACTTCAAGTGCATCTATTTCTACCGGTTTAGCACAGAATGGAAAAAAAACTGTAGTAATTGATTTTGATGTAGGTTTAAGAAATTTAGATTTAATTATGGGATGCGAACGTCGAGTAGTATACGATTTTATTAATATAATTCAAGGAGAATCTACTGTTAGTCAAACTTTGATTAAAGATAAAAATACAAAAAATTTATTTATTTTACCAGCTTCACAAACGAAAGATAAAGATTCATTAACATATAAAGGAGTTTCTCTCGTTTTTCAAGAATTATTAAATATGAATTTTGAATTTATAATTTGTGATTCTCCTGCTGGAATAGAAAGAGGGGCTTTACTAGCTTTATATTTTGCTGATGAAGCAATTATTACAACTAATCCAGAAATTTCTTCCGTACGCGATGCAGATAGAATTTTAGGAATTATTGCATCTAAATCAAAAAGATCAGAAAATAAAAATAAAAAACCTGTTAAAGAGTATTTATTATTAACAAGATATTCTCCTGAAAAAGTTCACTCTGGAGATATGTTAAGTATGGAAGATGTTTTAGATATTTTAAGAATTCAATTGATCGGTGTTATTCCAGAAGATTCTTGTGTTTTAAGATCATCAAATCAAGGTATTCCAATTATATTAAATTTAGAATCGAATTCAGGACAAGCGTATCAAGATGTTGTTCAAAGATTATTAGGAAAAAAACTTCCTCATAGATTTGTTGAACAAAAGAAAAATTTTTTTCAACGTTTATTTGGACGATAATTATGACTTTATTAGACTTTTTTTTATCTAAAAAAAAAAAAACTGCATTTGTTGCAAAAAAAAGATTACAAATAATTATTGCCGAGCAAAAAAAAAGTAATTTTCAGCCAGATTATATTCCACAATTAAAAAAAGATATATTAAAAGTAATTTGTAAATATATAAATATTGATCAAAATTCTATTACGGTGCAATTAGAACAAAAAAAAAAAAATATTTCTATACTAGAACTTAATGTAAAATTACCTAATTAATTTAACAAGAAAAAATAAAAAAATATTTTATAATTTGATAAAAAAATTTATATAAATTTATTATTTAAATAATTTGGTAATATTATTTTTTGAATTTTTTTTTTATTTTTTATATCTTTTAAAGCTAAAGGTATCATATCTAACGCTTTGGGATAATTAATATTAGGAATAAATTGATTCAAATTAATTTTTTTTAATATATATGAATTTAAATTTCCAATAATTTTCCATTTTTTTTTTGTTTTTTGAATTTTTTTTAATGCAGATTTATAAGAAATATATAATTCTTTTTTTTTTAGATTCCATTTTTTGTTATTAAAAAAATATTTTCCCCAATATATTTTTTTTTTGTTAGCTTGAATGACAATAATAAAATTTTTATATAAAGTTTTTCTTTTTGCTTGTTCTGCTAAAATTTTTAAGGTAGAAATACCAATTAATGGGATGTTTAATCCAGTAGAAAAACCGTGTGCAATGTTAATTGATATTCTAATTCCTGTAAAAGAACCTGGACCTATTGAAACTGCTATATAATCAATTTCTTTTAAAGAAATTGATGTTTTTAGTAAAATTTTATTAATAATACTCATAATTATCTGACTATGATTATTATAAGAAAATTTATATAAAAAATTTATTTGTTTGTTATTTTTAATAGCAACTGAACATATTTTATTTGTGCTTTCAAGGGTTAATAATTTCAATTTTTTTATTTCCAAAATTTTAAATGTAATTTTTATATAATTTATTCATGTTTAAATTCATGAATAAATTATATTTTTTTTTATTTTTTTTTTGTAATTCGAATTAATTCTATTTTATAACGTTTTACTTTAAGAACATTAAAATAAAAAGAGGAAATTTTGATAATATCTCCTGGAATTGGCATAGAACCTTTTTTTTCAATTAATAATCCTGCTATTGATGCATGAATAATTTTTTTTTTCATCAAAGGTTTTATATTTAATAATTGTTGTAAAGAGTTTAAATCTGTATGTCCTTTTACAAGCCAACTATTTTTTTCTTTTACAATATCAGGAGTTTCATCTACATCTGGAAAGTTTCCTGCAATAGCTTTTAAAAAATCTAAAGGAGTAATTAATCCTTGAATTACGTTAAATTTATTTATAACAATAATGATATTTCCTCGAGATTTTTTTAATATTTTTAATAAATAAATAGGATTGATATCTTCTGAAATAATGATAGGTAAATTTTTTAATGCACATTTTTCTATATTTTTTTTATTTTCAATAGCATTTAAACATTCTTTAGCATGAACAACTCCAATTAAGCGATCTAATTCTCCTTCACAAATAGGGAAAATGTTATGTGGAGTGTCTAATATTTTTTTTTTAATTTTTGATTTAGATGTATTAATATTTATCCAAGAAATTTCTGTTCTTGGAGTCATGATGCTTTTTATAGGTCTGATTGCTAAATTTAACAGACTATAAATCATATATTGTTCTTCTTTATCAAATGTCATATCAAGAGAAGAATTTTTATTTTTTTTTTCATTTATTGAGTGTAAAAATTTTTTATTTTTTTTTCTTTCATTTTTCAAAATTTTAAAAATTTTTTCTAATATTCTTATTCTAATTGGTCTACTATATTGATATAAAGAAAGATTATATTTAGAGAATTGATTAAAAAATTCAACAAATATTGCAAAGAAGATAGAGAAATATAAATAATTTTTAGGAACAATTAATTTAAAAGCCTCTAAAATTAAACTTACACCAATCATAAATAAGAAACTTAAACATACAATAAAAATTGTATGGTATTTATCCATAAATTTTTTTAATGGTTTTGCAACTAATAACATAAAAAGCATCGATATTGTTACTGCAATACTCATTAAAATTATATTATTCATTATTCCAATTGCTGTAATAATTGAATCTAATGAAAAGATTACATCTAAAAGAACTAATTGAAAAACTATAGACCATAATTTTGAATACTTTTTTTGTATTATTATTCTTTTATTTGTATGGAATGCTTTGTTATATAATTCAAAGAAAGCCATTGAAGATAAAAATAATCCACCAGAAAGTAAAATAACTTGTCGTACAGAACAAGTAAAATATTTACTTGAATAAAAAGGATTTTTTAAAGATGCTGACCAAGAAAGAAGTGATAGAAAAACTATTCTTATACATAAAGAAAGAAGTACACCTAAAATTCTTGCTTGTTTTCTATGTTGAGGAGGTAATTTTTTTACTAAAATAGTTAAAAAAATTAGATTATCCAGACCTAAAACCACTTCAATAGTTATTAATATTAATAAGTTCATGAAAGTAGACGGGTCTAAAGGCAATCCCATTAAATACTCCATAAAATAAAAAATAATTTTATTTAATTATAATATTTTAGTTTAGTGAATAAAATATATTAAATGTGTATTAATATATTTAAATAATTTATTGAAACCTCCGTATTCTACCAGAGGTCTTTTAAAAATTTTTAATGTTTATAAAAAATTTTTAATAAAATCTTAATAAATAATTTTTATTGAATTGTAAAAACATTAATTGCAGAAGGACCTTTTTGTCCTTCTTGTATTTCAAATTCGACGTTTTGTCCTTCAGATAAAGTTTTAAATCCTTCTCCTTGAATTGAAGAAAAATGCACAAAAACATCTTTACTACCATCTTCAGGAGTAATAAATCCAAAACCTTTTGCTTCGTTAAACCATTTTACCTGACCTTTAATTTTTGACATATTTGTTTTCCTCTAAAAATTTATTTTTTTCAAATGTTTTAAAAAGTTTATAAAGAATCTATTTTATTATTTTAAATAATTTAAAAGAATTTTTTTTAAATAAATAAAAAATTAATTTCTTTATAAACAATTTAATTAATTCTCATATAATAGAGGATTTTTTATGAAAAAACAATGTTTAACATATGTCATGATTTATTAAAATATTTTTATATTTTGTAAAAAATAAATTTCTTTTAAAATAAAATAATTACATATATTTTTTTTTATTTAGTGCTTTTATTCTAGTATTTATCGGAGGGTGTGAAGCAAGAAGATAAAAAAAATTATTTATAGATCCATTAATACATAAAGCATTAACATTTTTTGGTTCATTGATAAGATATGCATGATATTCTAATGTTTTTAAAGCAGCAATCATATTTTCGATGCTGGATAGTTTTGCAGCTCCTGCATCTGCATAAAATTCTCTTTTTCTAGAAAACCACATAGTAATAAAACTCGCTAATATTCCAAAAATTATTTCTAAAAATAATGTTATATAATAATGATATCCTATTTTACGTTGACGCAAATTTTCAGATGTATTATCTTCTCCAAATATCATAGAACAAAACATATGAGATAATCCGTTAGATAAAAATATTGTAAAAGTATTTAAAATTCCTTGTAGTAAAGTCATTGTTACCATATCTCCGTTGGAAATATGGGATATTTCATGAGCAATGACAGCTTCTAATTCATTTTTACGCATTTTATGTAATAATGCTGTTGAAACAGCAACTACAGATGAATTTTTTGTTGCTCCTGTAGCAAAAGCATTGAAACTATCAGAATCATATATGGCAAATTCTGGAGTTTTTAAATTTAATTTTGATGCTTGTTTTTTAATTTTTTTAAACGCCCATTTTTCTCTATCATTTGCAGGATCAGTAATAATTTTCCCTCCAACAGAAAACAAAGCGATTCTCTTGGATAATAAAAGTGAAATTATTGCTCCCCCAAATCCCGTCAGAAAAGTCGAAACAATTACAAAGAAAAAAACGTAAATATTTAATTTAATGAAAAGTCCTAGAATAAACAGTATACTTACAATTGATAAGTTCGTTAATAAAAATAAAAAAATTCTTATCATAAATTCTCCTATTTAAAAATTATTTGAATATTGTATTTTTATTGAATTTTTATATTTTTATTTTTAATTTTTTATAAAAAATAACACTTTATAAATTATATTTTTATTATATAATTTATTTTTTTATAAAATTTTTATCAAAAAAAATTTTCATAAAATATAAAATATATTATATGAAAAATATATTTTAATAATTTTATTAAAAATATAAAAAAATCATTTCATAGTTTTTTTTTTTTTTTTNNTTTTTTTTTTTTTTTTGAAAAAATAATTTGAGTTAAGAAACTATATTGTTCCAATTTCTATGATCGTTTCTTAACATCTTTTCAGAAGATTCAGGACCCCATGTTCCTGCTTGATATAATTCTAATTTAGATTTATTTTTTATCCAAGAATTTATGATAGAATCGATCCATTCCCATGATGCTTCTATTTCTTTTCTACTGACAAATAATGATTGTATTCCTAAAGAACACTCTAACAATAATCTTTCATATGAATCACATAAACGTAAATTTTTAAAACTTTTTTTATAGTCAAACGGAAGTTTAATTTCTTTTAATTTATAATTAGAATCTAATCCGGGAATTTTATTTACAAGAAAAATATCAATTCCTTCATTAGGTTGTAATCGAATTACGATTTTATTTAAAGGAATATTTTTCATATCTTTTCTAATTATATGATTATTCATCGGTTTAAAGTAGATAGCTATTTCTGAATGTTTAATTGGTAATCTTTTACCAGTTCTTAAGTAAAAAGGAACTCCGATCCATTCTGGGCTATCTATATTCACTTTAATTGCAACAAATGTTTCTGTTTGACTAGTTTTTATAGCACCTATTTCATTTATATATCCAGGCATTTTTTTATTGTTTAAAAAGCCTTCAGAATATTGTCCTCTAACTGTTAATAAATCAATATTTTTATAATCAATTTTTCTTAATGATTTTAAAATTTTTAATTTTTCTTTCCTAATAGTTTGTGTTTTTAAATCTTGTGGAGGAGACATAGCTATAATTGATAATATTTGTAATAAGTGATTTTGAATCATATCTCTTGTTTGTCCGATTTTATCAAAATAACCCCATCTTCCTTCTATTCCTATTTTTTCTGCAACAGTAATTTGTATATGGTCAATAGTTTTTTTATTCCAGTTGTTAAAAAAAATAGAATTATAAAATTTTAATGCAATTAAATTTAAAATAGTTTCTTTACCTAAATAATGGTCTATTCTAAAAATTTGTTTTTCTGTAAAATATTTCCCTACTTTATTGTTAATTTCTTTTGAAGTTTTTAAAGAATTTCCAATTGGTTTTTCTAGAATGACTCGATCTTGAGAAGAATTAAAATGATATTTTCCTAAACCTTTACAAATTTTTCCAAAAGTGTTTTGAGGCATAGCAAAATAATGAATAATTTTTTTTTTTTTTGATAGAATTTTTTTTAATTTATAAAAATTAGAAATTTTATTAACATCAATATTACAAAAATATAATCTAGATTTAAATTGTTTCCATACTTTTTTGTTGATTTTTTTTTTAAAAAATTTTTTAATTGAATGCTTTACTATTTTTATATATTCTTTTCTATTCCATTCTGCTCTTCCAACACCAATAATTCTTGTATTTTTACAAATTTTTTCAGAAATTTCTAATTGATATAAAGATGGAATAAGTTTTCTATTAGATAAATCTCCTTTGGCTCCAAAAATTACTAAATCATATGCTAGATTTTTTTTATAAAACACTATTTATTCCTTATTTTATTCTTTTATTGTTAAATAGTAAAATTGCTTGTTAATTAAATTATATTATATATTATATATAGAGTTTATTATTTGATAATATAATATTTATCAAAAAATAATTATTAAATATATATAATATTTTTGAACTTAAATTTGACTACAGTATTAAAATATAACAAAAATAAAATTTTTTTAATTTATTTTAATTTAAAGAAATTATGATAAATTTTAAAGGCTATTTATTATGAAAAATAGTATCAGAAGAACAAAAATCGTAGTTACATTAGGACCATCAACAGATTCAGATAAAGTTTTAAGAAAAATAATTTTATCTGGTGCGAATGTTTTAAGATTAAATTTTTCGCATGGTACAGAAAAAGAACATTATAAAAGAATTTCAAAAGCTATTAAAATTATTGAGGATACTAAAAGTAATGTAGCTATTTTAGGAGATTTACAAGGACCAAAAATTAGAATATCTAAATTTATAAATAACCAAATATTTTTAAAAAAAGGAGATTTTTTTACATTAGATTACAATTATAAAAAAAAATTAGGTAATAAAAAAAATATAGGATTTAATTATAAAAATTTACCTAAAGATTTAAAAATTAATGATATTCTACTATTAGATGATGGGAAAATACAATTAATAATTTTAAATGTTAATAATATAAAAATTTTTACGAAAGTTTTAATTGGAGGAATATTAAAAAATAATCAAGGAATTAATAAATTGGGAGGAGGATTAAACGCTGGATCTATAACTAAAAAAGATAAAAAAGATATCTTAATTGCATCTAAAATAAAGGTAGATTATTTAGCTATTTCTTTTCCAAAATCAGCGAAAGATTTACAAAAAGCAAGAAAATTAATGAATAAAGTAGGTAATCAAGCTAAAATTATTGCAAAAATTGAAAGAGCAGAAGCTGTAAAATCAGATAAAGTTATTGAAGAAATAATATTAGCTTCAGATGCTATTATGGTTGCACGTGGAGATTTAGGTATTGAAATTGGAGATGCTGAATTAGCTGGTATGCAAAAAAAATTAATTCGTACAGCTCGAAGATTAAATAGAGTTGTGATTACTGCTACACAAATGATGGAATCAATGAATTTTAATCTTGTTCCTACTCGAGCGGAAGTTATGGATGTAGCAAATGCTGTTTTAGATGGAAGTGATGCTGTTATGTTATCTTCTGAAACAGCTTCTGGAAATAATCCTGTTGAAACAGTTAGAACTATGGCAAAAGTATGTCAAGGAGCTGAGAAAGTTCCTAGTATCAATATTTCTAAACATCGTATAAATATCTCTTTTGATAGTATTGAAGAAATAGTTTCTATGTCTGCAATGTATTCAGCAAATCATTTAAAAGGTGTAAAAGCTATTATTACAATGACAGAATCAGGAAAAACAGCTTTAATTACATCTAGAATTAGTTCAGGATTGCCAATTTTTGCTTTATCTAAGAATAAAAAAACTTTACGTTTAACTTCTTTATATAGAGGTGTTACACCAATCTTTTTTAATACAAAAAATAAAGGTTTGTTAGCTTCACAAGAAGCGATAAAATTATTATATAAAAAAAAATTTTTAAAGTTGAACGATATAGTTATTATTACTCAAGCAGATTTAAAAGGAATTACTGGAAATACAAATACTAGTCGAATTTTAGTAGTCAAAGATTTATAAAGTTATTAAAATATGTGAAAAATTTTATCAAATAAGAAAATTAGAGAGAGAGAATTTTGATTATTTTAAAAAATATTTGTTTTAAAAAAAATCAAATTAATATATTAGAAAACATATCTTTTGTTTTCAAAAAAAATAAAATAATTACATTAATTGGTCCTAATGGAGCTGGAAAATCTACATTAATTCAAATTATTTTAAAATTAATACCTCCTACGTTTGGACAAGTTATTTATACTGAAAAAAAACGTATAGGATATATTCCACAAAATTTTTACTTTCATACTCCTTTTCCTATAACAGTTCATAGATTTATGAAATTAACCAGACAATATACTGATGATTATATTTTACATAATTTAGAAAAGATAGGAGCACAAAAATTAATTTATCGAAATTTGAATAGTTTATCTGGAGGAGAAATTCAAAAAATTTTATTAACTTATGCGATGCTAAACAAACCTGAATTTTTAGTTTTAGATGAACCAACACAAGGCATAGATGTTTCTGGCCAAATAAAATTATATAATTTGATTGAAAAAATAAAAAAATATTTAAAATGTTCTATTTTAATGGCATCACATGATTTAAACTTTGTTATGCGTAAAACAGATATAGTTATTTGTTTGAATAAACATATTTGTTGTTCAGGTACTCCAAAAATAATTGCAAAAAATAAAAATTTTATAAAAATTTTTGGAAAATTAGAAAGAAGAAAATTTGCTTTTTATAAGCATAAACATAATCATAAACATAATTTTTAAAATATTTTCATGAAAACTCATTATAAGGTGTAAATTTTTATGAATGAAAATTTATTTTTTGCATGGATTATTGGAGTTTTTATGATTTGTTTAACTAGCCCGATAGGATCTTTAATAGTTTGGAAAAGAATGTCTTTTTTAGGGGATTCTTTATCTCATGCATCTATTTTAGGTATATCTCTTAGTTACATGATAAATATAGATTATTTTTATATAAATTTTTTTTTAATATTCATTTTTTTGTTATTGATTCTTTTAATAGAAAAATATTCTTATATAAAAATTGATGCTACAATTAATATATTAACAAATATTTCTCTATCTTTAGGTTCTATTTTTTTAAATTGTATTTCAAAAAATAAAAAAATAGATATTCCTCATTATTTTTTTGGAGATTTTTCTCATATTTTTATATATGATGTCTTTAAAATTTTTTTAATAAGTTGTACAATTTTAATTGTGTTAAAAATTTTTTGGGAAAATTTTTTATTAATTACTATTAGTTCAGAATTAGCTCAAATACAAGGAGTAAATATTTTTTTTATGAGATTTTTATTAATGTTTATTATTTCTTTTGTTGTTTGTTTAGCAATGAAATTTTTTGGTGTATTATTAATGACATCTTTATTGATTATACCCATTTCTATTTCTCAAAGATTTTCTTCATCTCCTGAGAATTCTGTAATTATATCTTTTATAATTAGTTTGTTTGCATTCACATTTGGTTTATTTATTTCATTTTATTTTGATTTTCTTATCAGTCCAGTCATTGTTTTATTTTTATCAATATTTTTTTTACTAAGTTTATTTTTGAAAAGTTCAAAAAATTGATTTTTTTAAAAAAAATTAAAAAATAAGTTTGAATAATAAAAGATTAAATTAAAAATTTTGTATTATTTATTAAATAATATGTGGTGCTCCTGTTGTTAAACAACGTGCAGAAGTAGTTTTAGGAAATGCGATTACATCACTAATGTTTACACTATTAGTTAATAACATAGTTATTCGATCTAATCCAAATGCAATTCCTGCATGAGGAGGAGTTCCATATTTTAAAGATCTTAAAAAAAATCCAAATTTTTCATTTTGTGTCTTTTTATTTAAACCTATAATATTAAAAATTACTTCTTGCATTTTTTTATTATGGATTCTTACCGACCCCCCTCCTATTTCTTGACCGTTAATTATCATATCATAAGATTTTGATAAAGCTTTCTCAGGATTTTGTATTAGTTGTTCTATATTTTCATTTAGAGGAGATGTAAAAGGATGGTGCATGGATTCAAAAAGATTTTTTTTATTTTTTTTAAATAAAGGAAAATCTGTTATCCAAAGAACTGACCAATCAAGTGGATTGATTATTTTGGAATCTTCAGCAATAATATTTCTTAATTTTCCACAAATTTTATTAATAGATTTAATATATCCATATATTATTATCATTAAATCGTCTTTTTTTATTTTATTCCTTTTTATTATTTTCTGTATCGAATATTCTTTTGTGTTATGAAAGATATTTTTTTGTGTATAATAATCAAAAATTTTTAATTTCTTAATTTGTATAATAAATACATGTTTAATGTTTTTTGTTTTTGCTTTTTTTATATATGAACGAATTTTTTTTGAATTTAATTGAATTCCATTAGGTATTTTTAAGGTAATAATTCTATGTTTTTTAATGTCAAAATTTTTAAATATATATTCATGATGAAATAAATCATGGACATCTATTAATTCTAATGAATTCCTTAAATCAGGTTTGTCTGTTCCAAATCTTTTCATAGATTCATAAAAAGAAATTTTTTGAATTTTTTTTAATTGAAAATTTTTTATTTGATACCATAAATTTTTAATCATTTTTTCCGTGAGCATACATATTTTTGATTCATCAAAAAATGATGCTTCTATATCAATTTGAGTAAATTCTGGTTGTCTATTTGCTCGTAAATCTTCATCACGGAAACATTTCACAATTTGATAATATCGATCTATTCCAGATATCATTAATAATTGTTTAAATAATTGTGGAGATTGTGGTAAAGCATAAAATTTTTTTAAATAAATACGACTAGGAACTAAATAATCTCTTGCACCTTCAGGAGTTGATCGAGTTAAAAAAGGTGTTTCAATATTCCAAAATTTATTTTTATTCATAAAATTAATAATATTCTTTACTATTAAATGTCTTATTTTTAAGTTATGAATAATTTTTGTTTGTCTGATATCTAAATATCGAAACTTTAATCTATTTTTTTGAGATGTTGAACAATTAATGTCAAAAGGTAATTTTTTTGAATAATTAAAAATTTTTAATTTTATTGCAAAAATTTCTATTTCTCCTGTTTTTATTTTTAGATTAATATTTTTACAAGAACGTTTTTTAACTTCTCCAAAAACTTGTATACAAGATTCTTTTTTTAATGTTTCTGCTAATTGAAATAATTTATTATTTTTAGAAATAAAGACTACTTGAATTATTCCTTCTCTATCTCTAACATCTACAAATAAAACTTTTCCAATATTTCTTTTTTTATTTACCCATCCACAAATAGTTAATTTTTTAGAGATATCTTGGATGTTAATGTCTCCGCAATAATGAGTTCGCATAGTACAATCCTAAAAGACTTTAGAAAAAAATTTCACAAAATTTATTTAATTAATTTTATAAATTTTCATAAATTAAAAAATTTTTTAAAATATAAGAAATTATAATAATATTTTTTAAAAGAATTTATCGACTACGAAAAATAATTCTCCCTTTAGTTAAATCATAAGGCGTTAATTCAACAGTAACTGTATCTCCTGTAAGGATTCTAATATAATTTTTTCTCATTTTCCCAGAAATATGCGCAGTAATAATATGTTTATTTTCTAATTCTACTCTAAACATAGTATTCGGCAATGTATCTATAACTTTTCCCTGCATTTCAATATTTTTTTCTTTCATCGTATTTGCCTATATCTTATTTTAAATATTTTTTTATCTTTTTTAATATTTTACATTTTTTTTAATGATTCTAAATATTTTTCCGCTTCAAGAGAAGCAATACAGCCACTAGAAGCAGCAACAACAGCTTGTTTATATGAATTGTATATAATATCTCCTGCGGCAAAAATTCCAGGAATATTAGTTTGTAAAGAATACTTTTTTGAATTTTTTAATGTAATATATCCATCTTTCATATTTATTTTTTTTGAAAATATTTTTGTATTAGGAGTATTTCCTATCGCTAAAAATAATCCAGAAACTTTAATTGTATATGTATGATCATTTAATGAATCTATTTTTATAGATTGCATTTTTTCTTTATTACCTATTATTTTTTTTATGACAGAATTTTTATGAAAAATAATTTTTTTTTCAGAAATTTTTTTGTATATTTTTTGAACTAAAATGTTCTCTGCTGTAAATTTTTCTCTTCTATGTATTAAATGTATTTTTTTAACAATATTAGATAAATATAAACATTCTTCTAAAGCAGTATTTCCTCCTCCAACAACAGCAATATCTTTTCCCTTATAAAAAAAACCATCACAAATAGCACAAGTAGATACACCTTTTCCAAGAAATAAAGATTCAGATTTTAATCCTAAATATTTTGGTGTTGATCCTGTTGCAATAATAATTGCATCTGTGTGATATATTTTATTCTCGCCAATTAGTTTAAATGGTTTTTTTTTTAACTTAATATTAATGATATGATCATGAATTATTTCTGTATGAAATTTTAATGCATGTTTTTTTAATCGATGAATAAAATTTTTTCCAGTTAAAGTTTTATAATCTCCAGGCCAATTTTCAATTATATTTGTATTCATTAATTGACCACCTGGATTATTTCCAGTAATAATTGTTGGATTAAGATTAGCACGTGACAAATATATTCCTGCAGTGTATCCTGCTGGACCGGAACCTAAAATAATAATTTTTTTATATATATATTTTTTTTTATTTTTTTTGTACATTATTTGAAATTCTAATTTTTTATATTAATATATATTTTTTTAAATTATAGTATAATATAATTGATTAAATTAATACATATAAAGATATTTAATATTTTATTTATAAAATATTATGAAATATATTTATACAAATACTTTCAAAAAAAATAAAAATAATATTTTAAAAAAAAATAATTTTTGTGCAAAATAAATATGATAAATCCAAAATTACTCAAAAAAGATATTAAAAATCTTTCATTAAAATTGTTAAAAAAAGGATTTCAATTAAATATTGAAAAATTTGAAAAATTAGAAAAAAAAAGAAAAAAAATACAAATAAAAACGGAAAATTTTCGATCAATTCAAAAAAAGTTATCTAAATTAATTGGAAAAAAAAAATTAAATATAGATGAACAAAATTTAAAAAAAGAATGTTGTCAACTAAGTTTAAAAATTAAAAAATATCACAAAAAATTAAAAAAAATTCAGAAAAAAATGTATTTTTTTTCTCTTGATATCCCAAATATCACTTTAGAAGATGTACCTTTTGGAAGAAAAAAAACTCAAAATAAAGTAATATATTCTTGGGGAAAGAAAAAAAAAATGGATTTTGTAATAAAAAATCACATAGAATTAGGAAATAAAATTAATTGTTTTGATTGGGAAACATCTGCAAAAATTTCAGGAACAAATTTTGTAATTATGAAAAAAAAAATTGCAAAACTCTATCGAGTATTAAGTCAATTTATGTTGGATTTGCATATTAATATACATAAATATAAAGAAATTTATGTTCCTTATATAGTTCATAAAAATAGTTTATATGGAACTGGACAACTTCCGAAATTTAGTTCAGATTTATTTAGTATTAATTCTTCAAAAGATTCTTCTAAAAAGAATAACTATTTTTTAATTCCTACAGCTGAAGTTCCGTTAATAAATTTAGTACAAAATAAAATTTTACAAACATCAAAATTTCCATATAAATTTGTTGCTAACACTCCTTGTTTTAGATCAGAATCCACTTCATATGGAAAAGATTTTAAAGGATTAATTCGTTTACATCAATTTGATAAAGTTGAATTAGTGCAAATTGTACTTCCAAAAAATTCTTACCAAGCATTAGAAGATATTACTCTGCATGCAGAAAAAGTTTTACAACTTTTAAAACTTCCGTATAGGAAAGTTCTTTTATGTACTGGTAAAACAAGCTTTTCATCAGCAAAAACATATGATTTAGAAGTATGGTTTCCATCGCAAAATTCTTATCGTGAAATTTCTTCTTGTTCTAATACACTTGATTTTCAAGCGCGAAGAATAAAATCAAGATATTTTGATGTTTTAAAAAATAAAAATGTTTATGTTCATACATTAAATGGATCAGCTTTAGCTATTGGAAGAACATTAGCTTCTATACTTGAAAATTATCAGCTCCAAGATGGATCTATTAAAGTGCCAAAAATTTTACGCAATTATATGAACGGGTTAAAATTTATTAAATAAACTATTAATTACAATAAAATTTTTTAGAAGAATATAATTTTTGTCTTAAATTTTTTAAGAAACGGTGTAATTTATGACATGTATTTATAATTTTAGTGCTGGGCCTTCTATGCTTCCAAAAGAAGTTATAAGAAAAGCTCATAAAGAATTTAAAAATTGGTGTAATTTAGGATCATCTGTTTTAGAAATTAGTCATCGAAGTGAAGAATTTTTGAATTTAATAAAAAAATCTAAACAAGATTTA
The DNA here is from genome assembly GCF_964059095.1 of Buchnera aphidicola (Chaetosiphella stipae setosa). Taxonomy (GTDB): domain Bacteria; phylum Pseudomonadota; class Gammaproteobacteria; order Enterobacterales; family Enterobacteriaceae; genus Buchnera_J; species Buchnera_J aphidicola_BP. Next base: position 257,610 of record NZ_OZ060394.1, on the reverse strand, counting down.
AGAACTCTTTTAAAAATACCAAAAAATTATACAATACTTTTTTTTCACGGTGGAGCAAGAGGTCAATTTGCAGCTGTACCTATGAATTTAACAAAAAAAAATAAAATAGTTGATTATATTGACAGTGGATATTGGTCAAGACAAGCAGCTCAAGAAGCACGAAAATATTGTACTACTAATATAGTAGACGTTATTTCTACTAAAAAAAGAAAAAAAATTATTTTACCGATGAAAAAATGGGTAATAGATAATCAATCAGATTATATACATTATTGTCCTAATGAAACAATTGAAGGTTTATCTATTTATGAAGAACCAAATTTTAAAAATAAAAAGATAGTTGGAGATTTTTCTTCAACTCTACTATCACGTAAAATAAATATTAAAAAATATTCTTTAATTTATGCAAGTGCTCAAAAAAATATAGGAACTTCAGGTATTACAATTGTAATTCTTAAAAAAAAACTTATTCAAAATAATAATTCTTTAACACCATCTATATTAGATTATAATATTGCTTTAAAAAATAATTCTCTTTTTAATACTCCAGTAAATTTCTCTTGGTATTTGTCGAGTTTAGTATTTAAATGGTTAAAAAAAATTGGAGGTATAAAAGAAATTGAAAAAAGAAATATTAAGAAAGCTAAAATTTTATATAAATTTATTGATAAAAGTAAACTTTATAAAAATAATATACACAAAAATAATAGATCATGTATGAATGTTATTTTTCAATTAAGAAACGAAAAATTAAATAATTTATTTTTAAAACAATCTCAAATTAATAATTTATATGCTTTAAAAAACCATAAAGTTTTTGGAGGAATGCGAGCATCTATTTACAATGCAATGCCAATAAAAGGGATAAAAAAATTAATTAAATTTATGTCAAATTTTGAAAAAAAAAATTTTTAATATTAATTTATATAAAAATTTCTTTATATATTAAATGGTTTATTATTTTATGCGAACAAAAATGTTATTAAATTCTCCTTATAAGATAGAAGGAGACATATTACTTCCAGGTTCTAAAAGTATTACTAATCGAGCATTATTATTAGCTGCTTTATCAAATGGAATCACTTGTCTTCAAAATGTATTATATAGCGATGATGTACAATATATGTTAAGTGCTTTAAAGATTTTAGGTATTAAATATATTTATTCACATAAAAATAATTCTTGTTATATTCACGGGCAAGGAAGAGAATTTCCAAAAAATAAAAATACAACTTTATATTTAGGAAACGCAGGAACTGCTGTACGTTCATTATTATCTGTTTTATCTATAAAAAACAATAATGTTATTATAACAGGTGATAAAAGAATGCAAGAAAGACCTATTAAACATTTATTTAATGCATTAATTCAAGGTAAAGCAAAAATAAAATATTTAAAAAAAATAGGATTTCTTCCTGTATTAACTAATGGTGGTTTTATTGGTGGTAAAATAATTTTGAATGGAAGTATATCTAGTCAATTTCTTACTGCTTTGTTAATTGCATCTCCTTATGCATCTTTAAATACAAAAATAGTCATTAAAGGAGAATTAGTATCAAAACCATATGTAAATATTACTATAAAAATGATGAAATCATTTGGAATTAATGTTAAAAATTATAAATATAAAATATTTTATATTTCTAATAATCAAAATTATATTTCTCCGATAAATTATTATATAGAAAGCGACGCTTCATCTGCTTCTTATTTTTTATCTGCAGCAGCTATTAAAGGTGGAAAAGTACGTGTTTTTGGTGTAGGAAAAAATAGCATACAAGGAGATATAAAATTTGGTAAAATTTTAAAAAAAATGGGTGCAAAAATTTCTTTTAAAGAAAATCAAATTATTTGTAAAAGAAATAAATTAATAAGTATTGATATGGATCTGAATGATATTCCAGATGCAGCAATGACAATTGCTATTACTGCTCTTTTTGCTGATGGAATAACAACTATTAGAAATATATATAATTGGCGTGTAAAAGAAACTGATAGACTTCATGCAATGGCAACTGAACTAAAAAAAATAGGAGCAATAGTAAAAGAGGGAAGAGATTATTTGCAAATTTGTCCTCCGAAATTTTTTAAACAATCAGAAATTTGCACATATAATGATCATCGTATTGCTATGTGTTTTTCATTAATTTCTTTATCTGGAATTCCGATAACTTTAATAAATTCTGAATGCATTAATAAAACATTTCCTGATTATTTTTCAAAATTTTTCTCTATATGTAAATATAAATAGTAATATATATATAAATATTTTTTTAAAAGAAAAAAATTTATGATTAATAAATATCCTGTAATTACTATTGATGGTGCAAGCGGTGTAGGAAAAAGCACTTTATCCTATGCTATATCTAGAAAATTAAATTGGAATTTTTTAGAATCAGGATATATGTATAGGATAATTGCTTACTATATTGTGAAATATAATTTATCTCTAAAAGAGAAAAAAATAACTTCTTTATTACCTGATATAATTTTTAATTTCAAAAATACACATCGTTGCATAAAAGTTTTTTTTCAAAATAAAGATATTTCTAATGAAATTCATTCTGAAAAAATTTCTATAATAGCATCAAAAATTGCAGTTTTTCCATATATCAGACATTGGCTTTTATATAAACAAAGAAAGTTCAGAAAATTTCCAGGATTGGTAACAAACGGAAGAGATATGGGAACAAAAGTTTTTCCAGATGCTGTTGTAAAAATATTTCTAAAAAAAAATTTATTAGAAAGAGCAAAAAGAAGAAAATTAGATTTAAAATCTAGAGGATTTTGTATTTCAAAAAAAACAATTATTAATAATATTAAAGATAGAGATAATAGAGATAAAAATCGTATACTTTGTCCTTTATTTCCAGCAAAAGATGCTATAATTATTGATTCTACTTCTATGAGCTTTCAAAAAACTTTAGAAAAATCTATGGATATAGTGTATAAAAAATTATTAAATAAACCAAAAATTCTTTAAAATGGATGTAATTAAGAAAAAATTTAACAACTTTAACAACATTGATGTTGAAATAAGTTATCAACTTCTTAAAAAAAAAAGAATAAAGCATATGAAAGAATCTTTTTCCAAACTGTTTCAAGATTCATTAAAAAAAATAAAAACTAAACCAGGATCAATAATTACAGGAAAGATAATAAAAATAAATAAAGAAAATGTATTAGTAGATTCTGGATTAAAATCTGAGTCCAAAATACCGATTGAACAATTTAAAAATTCTCAAGGAATATTGGAAATTAAAATAGGAGACAAAATTGAAGTTTCTTTAGATTCTGTAGAAGATGGTTTTGGTGAAACAATTTTATCACGAGAAAAAGCAAAAAGACATCAATCATGGTTAGTTTTAGAAAAAATACATGAAGAATCTACTAATATTACAGGAATAATTAATGGAAAAGTTAAAGGTGGATTTACAGTCGAATTGAATGATATTCGAGCTTTTTTACCTGGATCATTAGTTGATATTAGACCTATACGAGATGCATCACATTTAGAAGGAAAAAAAATAGAATTTAAAGTTATTAAATTAGATAAAAAAAGAAATAATGTTGTTGTTTCTCGAAAAGCAGTTATTGAATCTGAAAACAGTGTAGAAAGAAATAAATTATTAAGTAACATTCAAGAAGGATTAGAGCTTCCTGGAATTGTAAAGAATTTAACAGATTATGGGGCTTTTATTGATTTAGGTGGAGTAGACGGATTATTACATATTACAGATATGGCATGGAAACGAGTCAAACATCCTAGTGAAATTGTGAGTCTTGGAGAAGAAATTATTGTTAAAATTTTAAAATTTGATAAAGAAAAAATGAGAGTTTCTTTAGGATTAAAACAATTAAGTCAAGACCCATGGATAAATATATCTCAAAAATATCCAGAAAAATCTAAGGTGACTGGTAAAATTACTAATTTAACAGATTATGGATGTTTTGTTGAAATTGAAGAAGGAATTGAAGGCTTGGTTCATGTTTCTGAAATGAATTGGACGAATAAAAATGTTCATCCTTCTAAAGTTGTCAAATTAAATGATATTATAGAAGTAATGATTTTAGAAATTGATGAAGAAAGAAGAAGAATTTCTTTAGGTTTAAAACAATGTACTATAAATCCATGGAAAAAATTTGCAGAAATTCATAAAAAAGGAACAAAAGTAGATGGAGTAATAAAATCTATTACTGATTTTGGAATCTTTGTAGGATTAAAAGAAGGGATTGACGGATTAATTCATTTATCTGATATAGATTGGAATACTTCTGGAGAAGAATTAGTTAAAAAATATAAAAAAGGAGAAAAAATTTCTGCAGTTGTTCTTCAAGTTGACGCAGAAAGAGAAAGAGTTTCTTTAAGTATTAAACATTTGTTTGAAGATCCATTAAAAATATTTATAAAAAAATATAAAAAAGGATCTGTGATCCAAGGTTTGATTAAAAAAATTCACTCAAACGAAAAAGTTATCATAAATGTAAAAGAGAATATTTCTGCAATGGTAAAGTTTTCACATTTTAAAAATATGGATATTAAAAAACAAATTGAAAATTTGAAAACTAAGAAAAAAATGAATTTTTTAGTTCAAAATGTTGATCGAAAAAAAAGAATTATATATTTGTCTTTCGAAAAGTATTTTATTTTAAAGAAATCTAAAAAAAAAAATAAAACAAAAGATGAAAGTTAAAAAAAATTTTTATAGTTTTATATAAAAAATTAAAAATTTATAGTAAGTAAAAGTAAGATGTTTCATACTTTTAAATACTATAAATTTAAATTATGTTTTCAACAAAAAATAAAAAAAAAATTTTTTATCATATTTCATGTAATAGGATAATGTATGAAAAAAAAAATTGTTATTGCTAATTGGAAATTGAACGGAAATAAAAATTTTGTAAAAGAATTTATTCATAATATTAATTCTGAAAATCAAAAATTTTTTAAAAATACAAAAGTAATTATTGCGCCTCCAATAATTTATATTAAATATATGTCTAAAAAAATACATAATAAGAAAATTTCTTTCGCCTCTCAAAATGTTGATTATAATTATCAAGGTGCATTTACTGGAGAAATTTCTCCTAATATGATAAATGAAATTGGTGCTAAATATATAATATTAGGACATTCAGAAAGACGAAAAAATCATTTTGAAAATAATTTATTAATAGCAAAAAAATTTTTTTCTGTTAAAAAAAATAAATTAATTCCAATATTATGTATTGGAGAAACGCAAGAAGAAAAAGAAAAAAATCTAACGAAAAATATTATTCAAAAACAAATTGATGAAATATTTTTACACTGTGGAAATAATGCTTTTCATAATACATTCATTGCTTATGAACCTATATGGTCTATTGGAACTGGTGAGAACGCTTCTCCAGATGATGTTAATAAAATTATGAAATTTATAAAAAATTATATTATTAAAAAAAGTTTGTATAAAAAAATTAATTTAAATTTACAATATGGAGGATCAGTTTCTCCTAATAATATAAAGAGAATTATAGAAAAAAAATATATAGATGGAGTATTAGTTGGTTCTGGATCTTTACAATATAAAAATTTTTTAAAAATTATTCAAAAATGTAATGTATAAAAAATTTTTATACATAAGAAATTTTTATTAATATAAATTTTTTGAAAGTATAATTAACTTTTTATTTAATTTTTTTTTCATAAATTTTAAAGCATGATTAATATCATGATATGTAATTTTATCATTTTTTATTCCAATACATTTCCCAAATTTTCTTTTTAACAAAAGATTTATAGAAAAGAAACCCATTTTTGAAGCTAAGATCCGATCAAAAGCTACTGGAGCTCCTCCTCTTTGGATATGTCCAAGAATTGTAGCTCTAGTTTCTTTTTTTGTATGAAATTCAATAATTTTTGCTAATTTTTTTACATCACAAATATGTTCTGTCATAGCTATAACAGCATGTTTTTTTCCTTTTTTTAAACTTTTTTTAATTTTTTTAATTAATTTTTTTTCATTATATTTAATTTCAGGTATTACTATAAATTCACAACCTCCAGCAATAGCTGCCGATAAAGTTAAATCTCCGCAATTTCTTCCCATAATTTCTACAATAGAAATTCTTTGATGCGAAGAAGAAGTATCTCTTAATCTATCTATAGATTCAACAATTGTTTCTAAAGCTGTACTATAACCAATAGTATAATCTGTCCCAAAAACATCATTATCAATAGTCCCAGGAATACCAATACATGGAAAATTCATTTTATGTAATTCATTAGCTCCTGCATAAGTTCCATTTCCACCTATAACAATTAATGCATCAATTCCTTTTTTTTTCATATTTTTAATAGCAATTTTTCTTGTTTTTTTATTAAAAAAATCAATGTAACGAGCAGTACCTAAAAAAGTTCCACCTTTATTTATAATATTAGAAACAGTATTTATATTTAAATTTATCATTTTATTTTCGCATAATCCTAAATAACCATTTAAAATTCCTATAACTTTAATTTTATTATTATAAGATGTGCGAACTATGCTTCGAATAGCAGCGTTCATTCCTGGAGAATCTCCTCCGCTAGTCAAAACTGCTATTTTTTTGATCATATAATTCCTTTTTTATTTTATATTGAAATTAACATATTAAAAATTTTTTTATTCTTTTAAAAAAAAGAATAAAAAATATATTTTACAAATAATAATATCTTATTGGATTACAATTTTTATCAAATTCATATATTATTGGTTTTCCTGTAGGTATATTTAAATCTGGAACATCTTTTTCTGGAATTTTATCTAAATATTTTATTAATGCACGCAAAGAATTTCCATGTGCTACAATAAGAATATTTTTATTTTTTTTCATTTTAGGAATAATCATATTTTCCCAACACGGAAGAACTCTATCTAAAGTAAGTTTTAAACTTTCTCCTAAAGGAATATCTTTTTCTTCCATTTCAGAATATCGATCATCATATCCTGACCAGTAATCATTAAATTTACTAATATTTGGAGGAATAGCTGAAAAACTTCTTCTCCAATCAAAAATATTTTTTTTTCCGTATACTTGAATAACACTATCTTTATTTAATCCTTGTAAACATCCATAATGTCTTTCATTTAATCTCCATGTTTTATAGATTTTTAACCATGGTTGATTTATTTTTTTTAAAACACTCCATAAAGTATAAATTGCTCTTTTAAGAACAGAAGTATATGCAAGATCAAATTTTATATTTTTTTTTTTAAGCAATAATCCTGCATTTTTTGCTTCTTTTTTTCCTTTTTCATTTAAATTAATATCGTACCATCCTGTAAATTTATTATATTTATTCCATTCACTTTCTCCGTGTCTTAATAAAACTATTTTAAATGTCATATCAAATTCCTTCTTTAAAAAATAAAATAATTATTTTTTTTATTTTTTTTATTTTTGAAATAAAAGTAAAATTTTTTCTTTACTAATATAATTCCTTTTATTATTTCTTGAAAAGAATTATATTAGTTTAAAATTATTAAGATATTCATAAAAATATTTAAATAAAGTATCTTTATTTTACTATATTTAAAAACGAATTTCTATTAAAGAATTTAAGAAAAAAATTAAATTTTTAAAATTATATTTATAAAATTTTCTAACGTAAATTTTATATCTTTTAAAAATCCAACAGAATCTTTTCCATCAATCAATCTATGATCATATGATAAAGAAATATACATCATTGGTGCAGATATTATTTTTTCTTTTTTAACTATTGGTCTATTATTAATTGAATGAATTCCTAATATTGCAGATTGAGGTGGATTAATAATTGGTGTAGACATTAAAGATCCAAAAACACCTCCATTTGTAATTGTAAAAGTTCCGTTTTTTAAATTATCTATAGTTAATTTATTTTCATTAGATTGTGAGATATACGATTTAATCTTTTTTTCAATTGCAAACATACTCATTTTATTTGCATTAAAAAGCACAGGTGCAACTAATCCTCTATTTGTAGAAATAGCAATATTAATATTAATATTTTTATAATAGACAATTTCATCTTTGACAAGAGATGAATTAATAATTGGATATTTTTTTATAGCTTGTGTAACTGCTTTCACAAAAAAAGACATTAACCCTAATTTTATTCCGTATTTTTTTTGAAATTCTTCACCAAATTTTTTTCTAATTTTAATGATAGATTGCATATTTACTTCATTAAAAGTAGTTAACATAGCTGTTTTATTTTTTGATTGTACTAATTTTTCAGAAATTTCTTTTCTTAAAGAAGACATTTTTATAACTTTTTTAATTTCTAAATTTTGTTTTGTTTTTACTAAATTATTTAAATTCTCGTCTATATTTTTTTTGTTTTTTTTTTTCTTTTGATTAATCTGAGAATCAATATTTTTTTCCATTTTTTTTTCATCATTTACATGAATATTCATTTTCCTTCTTAAAGAAGGAGAAAAAAAATTTTTTTCTATTTTATTTTGTGAAATATTTTTTATATTATCTTTTTTTTTAATTATTCCTATTGTTTCATAAGATTTGACTGAATCTCCTACATTTTTAAAAATTTTACTAAGAATACCATCTTGCAATGCGGGAACTTCAATTATGATTTTATCTGTTTCTAAATCAATGAGTAAATCATTTTTATTAATATCATCGCCAATTTTTTTATGCCATTTAATAATAGTTGCATTATAAACAGATTCAGGTAATTCAGGAATTTTAATTTTTTTTTTATTCATTGTTATCTCGTTTAAATTTATAAATTTAATGCATAATTTATAATTTTTAATTGTTCTTGTTTATGAATATGTATATTTCCAGTAGCTGGAGAAGATGAGCTTTTTCTTCCAATATATTGAATATTTTTTTTAGAAATTTTTTCAAAAACGTTTTTAATATATATCCATGCGCCTTGATTTTTTGGTTCTTCTTGACACCAAAAAATATTTTTTATAAAAAAATATTTATGCATTAATTTTAATATTTGATTTTTTGGAAAAGGATATAATTGTTCTATTCGTATGAATAAAATATTTTTAATATTTTTTTTTTGATAAGATTCTAATAATTCATAATATATTTTACCTGTACAAAAAATAATTTTATTAAAATTTTTTTCTATTAAGTTTTCGAAAGTATATATTATTTTTTGAAATTTTCCTTTATATATTTCTTTAAAAGAAGATTGAGACATAGGATTTCTTAATAAAGATTTTGGAGAAAAAATTATTAAAGGAAAAGATTTTTTTTTTAAAGCATGTTTATATATAATATGAAAAATTTGTGATGCGGTTGTTGGAATACATACATGCATATTTTTATTTGAACATAATTGAAGATATCTTTCAATTCTGGCAGATGAATGTTCTGGACCTTGACCTTCATAACCGTGCGGTAAAAAAAGAACTATATTTGAACTTTGATTCCATTTTTCCATACTCGAACTAATAAACTGATCAATAACTACTTGAGCAACATTAGAAAAATCTCCAAATTGTGCTTCCCAAATTGTTAAAGTATTATTATTTCTTAGACTATATCCGTATTCAAAAGCAAGAACAGATTCTTCTGATAAAACTGAATCAATTAAAAAAAGCTGGGAGTTTTTAATACTATTTTTTAAAGGAATATATTTTTTTCCAGTTTTTTGATCGTAAATAATTGCATGACGATGAAAAAATGTTCCACGAGAAACATCTTCACCAGAAATTCTACAAGAAATTCCTTGGTTTAGTAAACAAGCATATACTAAATTTTCAGCTGCTCCCCAATCAATTTTTTTTTTTAAATTAACCATGTTTAATCTATTTAAATAAATTTTTTTTACTAGAGGATGTAAAGTTATTTTTTTTGGAAGTAAATTAATTTTTTGAAATAAATTTTGTATATATTTTTTTGTGAATGTATCAGATAATTTTTTTGTATTTTTTTTGATTTGATTTTTTTTATTTATTTTTTGTTGAAATGTTAAAAAAGAATAATTTGGTGAAATATTTTTTCCTTTATCTAAATTTTTTTTATAACGAGAAATTTTTTTTTTTATTGTTTTCTTATCAATTATCTTTTCTTTTAATAATTTCTTTATATATATATTTTGTACAGTAGGATGACGTTGAATTTTTTTGTACATGATTGGTTGTGTTACAAATGGATCATCTACTTCGTTATGTCCGTTTCTTCTATATCCAATCAAATCAATAAACACGTCTTTTTTAAATATCTTTCTATAATTTAGACTCATTTTTGCTGCAAAGATAGCAGATTCTGGATCGTCAGAATTTACATGTAATATTAATGAATTAATAGATTTTGCAAAATCTGTTGAATATTCACTAGATCTGATATTTTCAACTTTTGATGTAGTAAAACCAATTTGATTATTAAGAATAATGTGAATTGATCCGCCTACTGAATATCCTGGAGTTTGTGACATATTTAAAATTTCTTGTATTACTCCTTGTCCAGAAAAAGATGCATCTCCATGTACCATAATAGGTAATACTTGTTTAAAATTTTTAGATTTTAAAGAATCATTTTTATATTTTGATAAACCCATAATCACTGGATTAATTATTTCAAGATGAGAAGGATTATATTCTAAATTGATATTTCCTTTTTTAAAATTATTTTTATAAATTCTTGAATAAAATCCTAAATGATATTTCACATCTCCATTATTTAAATTATGAATATTTTTTCCTGAAAACTCTTGAAAAAGTAAATTAGAAGATTTTCCTAAAATATTTACTAAAACATTTAATCTTCCTCTGTGAGCCATACCAATATAAAAATATGAAAATTTTTTTTGTAAAAATTTTGTAATAATTTCATATAGAATAGGTATTAATGTATCATTTCCTTCCAAAGAAAATCTTTTATAACTAGGATATTTAGAATGTATATATTTCTCAAATGTTTCCGCAGAAATAATTGCATTTAATATATCTATTTTTTTCTGTTTTTTTATTTTCTTTTTATTCCATTTTTTTTCAATATATTCTTGAATCCATTTTTTCTCTTTTTCTTGATTAATATGAGAAAATTCAAAACCGATGTTATGACAATATTTTTTTTTTAGCCAATTTAAAAAAAAATATAAGTTAGAAAATTTTTTTTCTTTTTGATTAATTTGAAACTTAATTTTTTTATCTAATTCATCTTTAGTAACTTTAAAAAAAATTTCATTAATTTTAGATAATTTTTCTTTCATATTTATTTTTAAAGGATTGATATTAGCATAATGAAATCCTTTTAATCTAAAAAAATTTAATATTTTACGAACTATATTTTTCTTTAAATATTTTTGTTTTTTTTCAATAAAAATATTTTTACAAAGATATTCTTTATTTATAATTTTTTTTCTTGTAAATATAGTAAATTCATTTTTCCAAAATTTATTAACAGAATTTTTATTTTTTAAAAAATCTGAATATGTTTTTTCAATAAAATTATAGTTAATAAAATTTATCCACGATTCATTTAAACTTTTATTTAATTCTAATTTTTTCATATTTACTCGTTATATAATTGAAAATTAAATTTTTAAAAAAATTTAATTTAATTGATTATTTTAGATATATTTTATACCGGGTTATGAATATCAATAAATTGTATATTTAATTTTTTATCAATTTTTTTTAACCATTGACCTAAAAGTTTTACTCCACCTTTTTCTGTCGCATGATGACCAGCTGCAAAAAAATGAATATTTGATTCACGTGCATAATGAGTAGTTTCTTCAGAGATCTCACCAGTAATAAAACAATTAATTTTTAATCGAATTATTTCATGAATAAATTTTTGTCCTTTTCCACTACACCAAGCTACTTTAGAAATTTTTTCATTTTTTTTTCCTGGAATATATATTGGTTGTCTTTGAAAATTCTTAGAAATAATTTCAAATAATTTTCTTCCATCTATAGATTTTCTGAAAATTCCCCACCATAAATAAGGATTAATATATCCTTTTCTAATAATTTTTAAAGATTTTTCAATATATACATTGTTTCCTAAAGTTTTATGTGCATCTAAAGGTAAATGCCAACTATAAAGGTTGATATTATTTATTAAAATTGTTTTTAAACGTTTTCTAATATATCCTTTAATATAACTAGGATCATTTTTCCAAAAATATCCATGATGAACAATAATTGCATGAGCTTTATAAAAAATTGCTTGATCTAATAAATTTTGACAAGCAGTGACGCCTGTAATAATATTATTGATTGTTTTACATCCTTCTATTTGTAATCCATTATAAGTGTAATCAGTAAATGATGAAGAATTTAATTTTGTATTAACAATATTTTCTAAGAATGTATTTTTCATTTTTTTGTATTTTTAATTATTTTTTTTATTTTTTTTATAAAAATATTTTTAACTTTTTCATATTTTACAATTGGTTTTGGATATTTAGAATGTGGTTCATTTTTTTTTAACCAAACTTGGGGATTATGTATATATTTACTAGGAACATTTCTTAGTTCTATAATGTATTTTTTAATATATTTTCCTTGAAAATCAAATTTTTTAGATTGAACATACGGGTTAAAAGTTCTAATGTATGGAACAGAATCTGATCCAATTGACGAGATCCATTGCCAATTTCCAGTGTTCAAAGAAAAATCAGCATCTATTAATTTTGACATAAAATGTCTTGCTCCTAATTTCCAATCAATAAACAAATTTTTTACTAAAAAATTCGCGGTAATCATTCTAACACGATTATTAATCCATCCGTTAATATTTAACTCTCGCATTCCTGCATCAATTATAGGATATCCTGTTAAACCTTTTTTCCAAGAATTTAAATGCTTTTTATTTGTATTCCATTTTATTTTTTTTTCCCAAATTTTAAAAGATTTATTTTTAGATAAAATTGAGTATTGAAAAAATAAATGTTTAAAAAATTCTCGCCATAATAATTTATCTATGAAAACTAAAAGATTTTTTTTATTTTTTATTTTTAAATTTAAAATATAATAAAAAATTTTTCTAATAGAAAATATTCCTAAAGACAAATATAAAGAAAATTGACTAGTATTATTTAAAATAGGAAAATCTTTTTCTTTAAAATAAGTAAATATTTTTTTTTTAAAAAAAAGATTAATTTTTTTTTTAATTTTATTATCTTGAAAAGGAAAAATTTTTTTATTAAATATTTTATATTTATAAGTGAAAGATTTGATGTGACTTTGAATAATAATGTTTTTTTTTCTTTTTTGAGGTGTTTTAAATAATTTTATTTTTTTTTTTTTAAATATTTTTAAAGATTTTTTTCTAAAAAATCTAAAAATTTTATATGAAAATCCTGAATTATTTTTTATTAATTTAGGATCAATTAAAATATTATCATGAAATCCTTTTATATAAATTTTATTTAACATTAATAATTCTTTTATTTTTATATCTCGATTTTTTTCATTTAATTCATATTGATAATTATAAAAAACTTTATTAATTTTATATTTTTTACAAAAATATAAAAGATATTCTATAGAATCTTTATAATTTTTCAGTTCTTTATAAAATAATGAAATATTTATTTTTTTTAGTATTTTTTTTAAAAATATTAACCTTTTATAAATAAAATAAGCTTGCATTCCAGACATATCATGTGTTTTCCATTGTTCTGGAGTAGAAATAAATAATGCTATAACATTTTTCTTTTTATTTTTACAAGAAAAATATAAAGCTTTATTATCATGAATTCTTAAATCATTTCTGAACCAGATTAAATTATTCATAATAAACATTCCATTCATGTATAATTTTATTAGAATAAAAATTCTAGATAATATTAAAAAATATTTTTTATTTTATAAATATTTTTTAAAATATAAAAGATATATTTAAAATATTTTATATAAAAAATATAATTTTGAAATGTAAAGATAAAAATTTTTTCAAAATATAAGGATTTTATAAAAATGAAAAAAATTGGAATTTTTTTTGGAACTGATACAGGAAATACAGAAAAAGTATCTAAAATAATTTATAAAATAATAGGAAAGGAAAAATCAAATTTACACGATATATCTAAATCTTGTAAAAAAGATTTTTCAAAATATCAAATTTTAATTTTAGGAGTGCCTACATGGTACTATGGAGAAATTCAATCAGATTGGGATGATTTTTTACCTGAACTTAAAAAAATAAATTTTAAAAATAAAAAAATTGCTATCTTTGGATGTGGAGATCAAGAAGATTATGGAGAATATTTTTGTGATGGAATGAAAATTATATATGATATCGTTTCTTCAAAAGGAGCTCAAATAATAGGAAAATGGTCATCTAAAGATTATTGTTTTGATTCTTCTAAATCTTTAATTGATAAAAAAAATTTTTTAGGATTAGTTATTGATGAAGATAGACAACCTGAATTAACAAAGAAAAGAATAAATAATTGGTTAAATCAATATTTTAAAAAATATATTTCAAAAAAAAAAAAATAAAAAAAAAGTAGGTATATATCAAATAATATATACCTATATAAATTAGTTTCTTTTTTTTAAACATAAAATTAGATTGAAATATGTTTAACAAGATCTAAAACTTTACTAGAATATCCAGTTTCGTTATCATACCAAGAAATTAATTTAACAAAATTCTTGTTTAATAAAATACCAGCTTTTGCATCAAAGATAGATGTTAATTTTGATCCATTTAAATCAGATGAAACAATATCATCTTCAATATAACCAATAATTCCTTTCATTTCATTTTTAGAAGATTCTTTGATTACAGAACAAATTTCTTTATAACTTGCAGAAATTTTATATCGACATGTTAAATCAACTACAGAAATATTTGGAGTAGGTACACGAAACGCAATTCCTGTTAGTTTACCATTTAATTCTGGAAGCACTTTTCCTACTGCAGCTGCAGCTCCTGTAGAAGAAGGTATAATATTTTGTAAAGATCCTCTTCCTCCTCTCCAGTCTTTTAAAGAAACTCCATCCACTGTTTTTTGTGTAGAAGTAGTTGCATGAACAGTAGTCATTAAGCCTTCTAAAATACAGAATTCTCTATTTATAATTTTAGCAAGAGGTGCCAAACAATTAGTGGTACAAGAAGCGTTAGAAACAATTTTTTCTCCTTTATATGAATTAAAATTTACCCCTTTTACAAACATTGGTGTATCATCTTTTGTAGGTCCAGTGATAACTACTTTCTTTGCTCCAGAATAAATATGTTTTTTTGCATCTACTCGAGTTAAAAAAAAACCAGTTGATTCAACAACTACATCTACAGATAAATCACCCCAAATTAATTTTTTCGGATCTCTTTCAGAAGTAATTTTAATAGATTTTCCATCTACAATAATAGAATCTTTTTTTGTCTCGATTGTTCCATTAAATTTTCCATGTGTAGAATCATATTTTAACATATAAGCAATATATTCTGGATTCAATAAATCATTAATACAAACTATTTTAATATCTTTTTTCTCTTGAGCAAGACGAAAAACTATTCTTCCAATTCTTCCAAAGCCATTAATTCCTACTTTAATAGTCATTATTTTCCTTATAATTCATAAATTATTTTTATTTTTTATGTATCAGAATCATTTAATTATTTTTTCAAAATAATTTTTTGTCTATTATACACAAGATTTGTAATATAAAATTTTTTTATTAAAAAATATTTAATTCATAAAATGAAACATAAATAGTTAATTTATATTTTATTTTTTTAAAATATATTTTAATATAAAATTTTTTATTAATATTAACATAAATTGTATATAATAAATAAAATTCTATTATTGATTTTATATTTTTAAAAAATTATTACAAGATATTATTTTTTTTAAAAATATAAAAAACTATTTATTTTTAAAAAAATTTTTAAAAATTCATGATATTATTAACCTTCTTTAAATTGTATGAAAAATAAAAAAATTAAATTTTTAAGTAAAGACTTATTTAATTTAAATTTCAATCAACCAATTATTCATGTGAAATATGGAATAGGAAGATATAAAGGATTAATTACTATAGAAACATCAGGAATAAAATCTGAATATTTAATCATTTCATATGCAAACAATGATAAATTATATGTTCCTATTTCATCATTGAATTTAATTCATAAATATTATAATGTTCCTCAAGAAAGAGCTCCTTTACATAAATTAGGCAGTCAAAGTTGGAAAAAAGAAAGAAAAAAAATATCTAAAAAAATTTTTGATAATGCTGCAATTTTATTAAATATTTATGCAAATAGATCATCTCAATCAGGTTTTTCATTTAAAAAAAATAAAAAAAAATATTTAAAATTTTGTCAAGATTTTTCATTTAAAACAACTCCAGATCAATCTAAAGTAATTAATTCTGTTTTACATGATATGTATTCTCATAAACCAATGGATCGTTTAGTTTGTGGAGATGTAGGGTTTGGAAAAACAGAAGTTGCTATGAGAGCTGCATTTGTTGCAAGCTGTAATCAAAAACAAGTTGTTATTCTTGTTCCCACAACGTTATTAGCACAACAACATTATAAAAATTTTTTAGAAAGATTTGCAAAATATTCGATTTCTATTGAAGTTTATTCTAGTTTTCAGAAAAAAAATAAACAAAAATCTATTTTAAAAAATATTAAAAATGGAAACATCAATATTTTAATTGGTACACATAAAATCTTATTTAATAAAATAAAATGGCATGATTTAGGATTATTAATTATAGATGAAGAACATAGATTTGGAGTTCATCATAAAGAATTTATAAAAAAAAATTTTTATAATATTGATGTTTTAACATTAACCGCTACACCTATTCCTAGAACTTTAAATATGTCACTTTTAGGAATTCGTGATTTATCAATAATTAATACTCCTCCAGACCAAAAATTATCCATAAAAACTTTTATAGAAAAAAAAAATAAAAACATAATAAGAAAAGCAATTTTAAAAGAAATCAATAGAGGAGGTCAAGTATATTATGTCTATAATAGAGTAAATTCAATTGAAAAAAAATTAAATTCTTTATCTAAATTAATCCCCGAAGGAGTTTTTAAAATTGGACATGGAAGAATGGAAAAAAATAAATTAAAAAAAATTATTCAAGATTTTTCTAATAATCGTTTTAATATTCTTTTATGTACAACAATTATAGAAAATGGATTAGATATACCCTTAGCTAATACAATAATTATTGAAAATGCAAATCATTTTGGATTATCGCAATTACATCAATTACGTGGAAGAGTTGGACGTTCTTCTCGGCAAGCGTATGCATGGTTATTAGTTTCTGATTTAAAAAAAATTTCTAAAAATTCTAAAAAAAGATTACAATCAATCTCTTCTATTCAAGATTTTAGTGCTGGTTTTAAATTAGCTAATCATGATTTAGAAATTAGAGGAGTTGGTGAGATATTAGGAAAAAAACAAAGTGGATATATTAAAAATATAGGTATTGAAACCTATATGCATTTATTACAAAAAGCGATAAAAATCTTAAAAAAAGGAAACAAAAAATCAATACAAAATTTATTAAGCCAAAATACTGAAATTGAATTACAAATTCCTACAATATTGCCAGAAAATTATATTTCTAATATCAATATGAGATTATCTTTTTATTTAAAAATATCTTTAGCAAAAACATTCTCTGAATTAAAGTTAATCAAATCAGATTTAATAAAAAATTTTGGAGATTTACCTCAATTAACAAAAAATTTAATTCTTATTACAAAAATTAAAATTCTTGCAAAAAAATCTAATATCAAAAAAATTACCTGTAATATTTCTGGAGGAATTATTAAATTTTTTTATCCAAATAATATTAATATACAATGGTTTTCAAAATATTTAAAAAAAAAATCAAAAGAATTGTTTTTTAAAAAAGATAATACTTTACATTTTAAAAAAACATTTAATACAGATCGAGAAAAAATAAAATGGATTATACGATTTATAAAAAAAATAAATCAAAATATAGTTTAAATAAAATTTAAATTTTTTAAA
This sequence comes from Buchnera aphidicola (Chaetosiphella stipae setosa), assembly GCF_964059095.1. Classification (GTDB taxonomy): domain Bacteria; phylum Pseudomonadota; class Gammaproteobacteria; order Enterobacterales; family Enterobacteriaceae; genus Buchnera_J; species Buchnera_J aphidicola_BP. Next base: position 239,648 of record NZ_OZ060394.1, on the reverse strand, counting down.
AAATTATTATAAATATCATAAGAAAAAATATGAAAAAATATATTATTTATGTTTCTATTCCTAAAGAAAATATTATTGAAGTATTTAAAAAAAAAAAAAAAAATATTATTAAAATTCAAGAAATATATACCAATGGAGAAGTCCAACCATTAAAAATTTCTTATAAAAAAAAATTGATATATGCTGGAGTTAGAAAGCATCCAAGAATTATTACATATCATATAAAAAAAACCGGTTTATTAAAAAAAATTAAAGAAACACAAACTTTTGGAAATCCTAATCATATCTCATTAGATTTATCCGAAAAATATTTATTTAATAGTTCTTATAGTAGTAATTCTCTTACCTGTCATCAATTAAATAAAAATGGAATGCCAAAAAAAATTTATACTATAAAAAAAAATATTTTAGGATGTCATTCTTCTATATTTCATTTTCAATCTAAAATTTTATTTTTTACATCTCTAAAAGAAGACAAAATCTTTTTTGAAGATATAAAAAATATTACAAAAAAAAAAAAAAAAGAAATATATTATATAAAAAATACAGATAAAAGCGGTCCCAGACATATGGATATTCACCCTAATCAAAAATATTTATATATTTTAAATGAATTAAATAATACTATTTCAATATTTAATATAGAAAAAATATTTAATAAAAAAGATTTTCATTTAATACAAACAATTGATATTTTACCTAATTTTTCTGGTAAAAAATGGGCAGCAGATATTCATATATCTCCATGCGGAAATTTTCTATATACTTGCGAAAGAACCTCAAATTCTATTTCATTATTTCAAATAAATCAAAAAAACGGAAAGTTAAAATTAATTAAAGTATATAATACTGAAATACAACCTAGAAGTTTTAACATTGATGAAAAAGGAAAATATTTAATTATTTCTGGACAAAAATCAAATTCTATTTCTATTTATAAAATAAATAAAAATTTTGGATTATTAGAAATAAGAAAACGTTTCAAAACAAAAAAAGAACCTTTATGGATTGAAATTTTTATGCAATAAAAAATTTTTAAAGAACAAATTTTTTTAAAATAGAATACTAAAAAAATTTTATTTATATGAAAATAATAAATATTGAAAAAATAACAAACTTTTATAAAAAATAAAAATATCTTTTATTTTCAAAAATTTTTTTTCAGTTATTTTTAGCACTATTAAAATTATATTAAAAAGATAAACAAAAAAGATTATAATATATCTTCTATTAATAAATAAAATTTAATTTTTTTACATTATTTATATGAAAATTTTTCGCAAAAAAAAAAATCTTTAAAATTTTTTATTTTAAAAATATTAATATATATTGAAAATATAAATTTAATATATTTTGTGAAAAATATATAAAATATAAAAAAATATTTTAGTTTTTAAAAATATTAATTTTATAGGAAAATATATGAAAAAACTTTGGACGTTAGAAAAAACTCAGAAATTATTTCGAAAACCATTTTTTGATTTAATGTATCAAGCTCAAACTATACATCGAAAATACTTTAATCCTCATGAAATACAAGTTAGTACATTACTATCTATAAAAACAGGAGCTTGTCCAGAAGATTGCAAATATTGTCCGCAAAGCGCAAGATATAAAACAAAATTAAAAACACAACCTTTATTAAATAAAAAAGAAATTTTAAAAGCTGCAAAAAAAACAAAAATCTCTGGTGCAAATCGTTTTTGTATGGGAGCAGCTTGGAAAAATCCAAAAGATAAAGATATTCCTTATTTACAAGAAATAATTAAAGAAATTAAAAAAATGGGATTAGAAACATGTATGACATTAGGAGAAATTACGCAAAAACAAGCCAATCAATTACATGAATCTGGATTAGATTTTTATAATCATAATATCGATACATCCAAAAATTTTTATTCCAAAATAATCTCTACTAGAACATATGAAAGCAGATTAAAAACATTAAAAAGAATTCGTAAATCAGGAATGAAAATTTGCTCTGGAGGAATAATTGGATTAGGAGAAAAAACAAAAGATAGATTAGAATTTTTAATGGAATTAGCTAATCTTTCTAAACCTCCAGAAAGCATACCAATAAATTTGTTAGTTAAAATTCCTGGAACTCCATTAGAAAAGAATAAAAAAGTTAATGAATTTGATTTTATAAAAATCATTTCTCTGACTAGAATTATGGTTCCAAAATCATATATTAGGCTTTCTGCAGGACGAGAAAAAATGAATTTTCAAATGCAAGCTATGTGTTTTATGGCAGGAGCAAATTCAATTTTTTACGGCTGTAAATTGCTGACTACAAAAAACCAAAGCGAAAAAAAAGATAATAAACTTTTTAAAATATTAAATCTCAAGAAACAAAATCTTAAAAAAAATAAAAATTTCTTTTTAAAAGATAATTCTATAAACAAAAAATTTTTTTATAACGCTTTAAAATAATTACATAAAACAAATATATATTTTATATTTTTAATATTCTTATAAAAAATATTTATATTATGATTAATATAATTATTATGTTAAACTTAAAAAAAAATTATTTTATTTAAATAAAATACCAAATTAAGTTTAACACAAAAAAATTTCAAAAATATAAAAAAATATTATTTTTAAAATAAAAAATATCCAAAATTTTTTTTATTTTCTAATACTTTTTAAAAAAAAATAAAAAACTTAAAAATTTGAAAATTAATTGTTTCTAAATCTTTTTATAGTTCTTAAATTTTTTTTAAAAAAAATAAAAAAAAAATCTTACTAAAAAATGAATCAATAATAACTATTGAAAATTAGAATAAATTGGGTATAAATTGCACATTCTTAGAACTTCATTTTTAATTTTTAAACTTATTTTATAATCCTGAAAATTATTTAATAATAAAGAAATCCAAAAAGAGATTTTTTCACATTCCTCTTCTTTTAATCCACGACGTGTAACAGCAGGAGTACCTATTCTAATTCCTGAAGTAACAAAAGGATTTTGACAATCTTTAGGAACAGAATTCTTATTAACAATAATATTTGAATAACCTAAAAATTTTTCTACTTCTTTTCCAGTCATTCCTTTATTAATTAAATTTAACACAAACAAATGATTGAAAGTACCATTTGAGACGACTTTAAATCCATTTTTTAAAAAATATTCAGACATAATTTTTGAATTAATTAAAACTTGTTTTTGATATTTTACAAAATTTTTTTGCATTGCTTCTTTAAATGAGATTGCTTTAGCTGCTATTACATGCATTAAAGGTCCTCCCTGAGAACCAGGAAAAACAGATTTATTTAATTTATTATATAAAATTTTATCTTTTTCATTAGATAAAATTAATCCTCCTCTAGGTCCAGATAATGTTTTATGTGTTGTAGTCGTTACAACATGTGCATAATTTATTGGACTCGGATATAACTGAGCTACAATTAAACCAGCTATATGCGAAATATCAGCGAGTAAATAGGCATTTATTTCATCAGCAATTTCTCTTAATTTTTTCCAATCACATATTCCAGAATAAGAAGAAAAACCACTAATTATCATTTTAGGTTTATATTTTTTAGCTAAAATTTTTAATTGAATATAATCAATTTCTTCGTTTTTGTTTAATTGATATGAAAATGATTTATACAATTTTCCAGAAAAATTTATTGATGCTCCATGAGTTAAATGACCTCCATCTGATAAATTCATTCCTAAAATTACATCTCCAGCTTTTAATAAAGCATTATAAACAGAAAAATTTGCTTGTGAACCTGAATGAGGTTGAACATTAGCATATTCTACTCCAAATAATTTTTTTGCTCTTCGAATAGCAATATTTTCAATAATATCTATATATTTGCAACCTCCATAATATCTTTTTTCTGGATATCCTTCAGCATATTTGTTTGTTAAAATTGATCCTTGCGCTTTCATAACTGCATAACTAGCATAATTTTCTGAAGCAATTAAAGATAAATTATCATTTTGTCTTTTTTTTTCTTTTTTAATTATTTTCCATATTTTATCATTTTTGTTATATTTATTTTGCGATAGCATAAATATCCTGTAAATAAAAGATTAAATTAAAACATTAAAAAATTTTTTTAAATAAAATTTAAAACAAAATTATTTCTTAAAAAATTTTTCTAATAAAAAAAAAATCTTTTTTATTGAAATAATTTTCGAACATTTTTTATCAAAATATGTCACTTCAATTTTTTCTTTTTGAAATAAATCATTATCAATAAAAAGAATTATTTTTGGTTGAAATTTTCTAGCTCTAATATTTTTTTTTTTTATAGATCCTACATTTAAATCCTCAACAATACTTAATTGAAGAAAAAAATTTCTAATTTTTTCTATATATTTAATAAATTGAATATTTTTTTTTAAATTTGTTGATATGATATATATATCAGTTTTTGTATTTATAGAAAAATTTTTTTCTTTACTATTGACAATAGATACTAATCTTTCCATTCCAATTGCGCAACCTAAAGCTGGAGTATCTGGACCTCCTAAAATCTTTATTAATCTATCATATCTTCCTCCAGCGCAAATAGTATTTTGTGTTCCTAATTGTGAACTTTTTATTTTCCATTCAAAAACTATATCATTATAATAATCTAAACCTCGAATAAGATTTTCATTTATTGTAAAAGAAATACCTAATTCTTTTATAGACTGACAAAGAATATCAAATTTTTTTTTTGAATTTTCATCAAGATAATTTAATAAAATAGGAGCTTTTTTTAAAATTTTTTGTGTATTTTTATTTTTACTATCTAATATTCTTAAAGGATTTTTATATAATCTATTTTGAGAATCTTTATCTAAAAATTTTTTTTTAACTTTTAAATAATTTATGAAATCATATTTATATTTTTCTCTACTTAAAACATTTCCAATAGAATTAATTTCTAAATGTATATGATCATGTATGTCTAACATTTTCCAAAGACGACTTAATAATAAAATCAATTCTAATTCAATTTTTGGACCATGTAATCCATATATTTCACAACCAAATTGATAAAATTGTCTATATCTCCCTTTTTGTGGTCTTTCATAACGAAACATTGGTCCAAAATACCAGAACCTCTGTTTAATATTTTTTAAAAGATTATTTTGCAAAATAGCTCGTGCGCAATTTGCCGTAGATTCTGGTCTCAGAGTAATACTATTATTTTTTTTATCAAAAAAAGTATACATTTCTTTTTCTACAATATCAGTAATTTTTCCAATAGATCTTGTAAACAATTGAGTTTTTTCTAGTATTGGAAGTCGAATTTCACAATATCCGTAATTTCGAAAAATTTTTTTTAATAAAATTTCAATTTTTTGCCAAGTATTTAATTCTTCGGGAAGATAATCATGCATTCCTTTAATAGATTTTATTTTTTTTATTATCATATAATCTCTTTTTAAAAAAAAATACTTACAGAATTGTATAAAATTTCAATTTTTTTTTTTTATTTTAATAGTATTATATACTAAGAAAATTACATTCAAAATATAATTTACTTGAAATTTCTCTTTGAAAAAAAAAATATTTTTAAAGTACTATATTTTGTAAAAAAATATTTTTTTATAACTTTTTATTTAAATTCTAACATACAGGAAAAAATATGTATCCTATTTTAAATATTGCTATACAAGCAGCTAGAAAAGGAGGAAATAATATTACTCAAGCTTATGATAGAAAAACATCTCAATATTTTCAAAATCAAAACTTTCTAAAAAAAGAAATTAAATATACTAATTATTTTATTATTAATTTAATAAAAAAATTTTATCCACAACACAATATTATTATTTATAAAAAAAATTTAAATTTTAAAAAATTTCTTCAACCTACGTGGATTATTAACATCTTTCATGGAAAAAAAAATTTCCAAAAAAGATATCCTTGTTTTTGTGTTTCAATTGTAATTTTTATAAAAAATAAAATAAATTTTTCAGTTATATATGATCCACTAAAAAATGAAATTTTTACTGCAGTGCGTGGAAATGGAGCTCAGATAAATGGATATAGAACACGATGTTCAAAAACTTTTCTTTTAAAAAATAGTTTTTTATCTTCTAAGATAGATAATGTTTTTCAAAAAAAAAATGAAATTTATCTAAGAATTTTAAAAAAAATTTTTAATCAAGGAGTAATTTTGCGAAACACTGGAATCTTACCTTTAGATTTAGCTTATTTAGCAGCTGGAAGAATAGATTTTATATTAGAAAATAATTTCAAAATACAAAATTATTATCCAGGAATTTTACAAATTAAAGAATCAGGGGGGATTTTAAATAGTTATCAAATAAAATATAATAATCACAATAAAAATATAATAATTATAGCTAATAATATTCAATTGATTAAATTAATTATTAGCAAAATTAAATTAATTTAATCATTTTAAAAAATCTATTGTTTAAGAAAAAATTTTTTTATTAATATGATTATTTTTCAGAAAAGATATATATTTTTTAGAAAAACAAAATTTTCTTAAATAAAAAATTTATATGTTAATATTAAGAAAAAATATAATTAAATTAATTATCACAAAAATAAAAAAATCTTTTGAAAAAAAAATAAAAAAAAAAATACTTCAAAATATTTTAAATAGTATTCACAATGAAAAATATTCTCCATAAATTATATAAAAAAAGTAATCTTACAATACAAGAAATGTGTGATTTAATTTCCCATATCGGTGAAAAAAAAATCAATAATTCTCAAATATCTAGTGTTATTACAGCAATGAAAATAAAAGGAATTACAAAAGAAGAAATTTTAGGAACTATTAAAGCATGTTATAAATATATAAAGAAATTTCCTGCTCCAAATAAACCATATGCAGATATAGTTGGTACAGGAGGAGATTATAGTAATGGAATAAATATCTCGACTACCAGCGCTTTAGTTGCATCTTTGTTAGGATTTAAAGTAATAAAACATTGTAATGAAAGTATTACAAGCATTGCAGGTTCTTCTGATATGTTAGAAAATTTTAATATTAATTCAAAAATGTCTCAAAAACTTGCTCAAAAAATGTTAAAAAAATTTAATATTTGTTTTTTACATGCACAAAAATATAATCCTATATATAAAAATGTCAGAACAGTAAGACGTGAATTAAAAACAAGAACTTTTTTTAATCTTTCTGGACCATTATTAAATCCTGCAAAACCTATATTAAGTGTAATAGGAGTATATAATATAAAAAAAATGAAATTAATTGCGAAAGTTATTAACTCATTAAATTATGAAAACGTTTTAGTTATTAACAGTGATCAAACAGATGAAGCTACTTTACATAATATAACTAATATCATACAAATTCAAAAGAAAAAAATAAAATCGTACATTCTCACTCCAGAAGATTTTGGCGTAAAATGGAGAAAGAAAAAAATTAAAAAAAATTCTTTAAAATCAAATTTTGAAACTTTAAAAAATATTTTTAAAGGAAAAGGATCAAATGAAGAAAATGAAATAATTGCTATTAATACTGCATTATTACTATTCGTTTTTGGAAAAAAAAATATTAAACAGAACACTTTTAATAGTTTACAAATAATTAATAGCGGAAAAATTTATCAGCTAATAAAAAAAATATCTAAAATAGAGAATTTATGAAAAAAACTGTATTAGAAAAAATTTTAAATAAAAAAAAAAAATGGACTGATTTTAAAAAACTAGAAATTCCGCTAGAAGATATAAAAAAAAAAATTTGTATCAAAACAAGAAATTTTATTCAAGCTTTAAATATTAAACGTCCAACATTTATTTTAGAATTTAAAAAATCTTCTCCATCATTAGGTCTTATTAATAATAACTTTAATTTAAAAAAAATTTCTCAAGTATATAAAAAATATTCTTCTGTAATTTCTGTTGTGACCGAAGAAAATTATTTTCACGGAAATATTAAAAATATTCCAATCATAAAGAAATATGTTAAACAACCCATTTTATGTAAAGATTTTATTTTCGATCCATATCAAATATATTTAGCAAGATATTATCAAGCAGATGCAATTTTATTAATGTTATCTGTTCTTAATGATGAACAATATTTATATTTATCTCATATATCACGAAAATTAAATCTTGGTATTTTAACTGAAATCAGTAATTTAAAAGAACTGAAACGAGCATTAAAATTAAAAGTAAAAGTTATCGGAATAAATAATCGAAATTTACATGATTTATCTATTGATATTAATAAAACTAAAAATTTATCTCCATTTATTCAAAATAAAAGCATTATTATTAGTGAATCTGGAATTTACACAAATCAACAAGTAAAAGAACTCAGTCCTTTTGTAAATGGATTTTTAATTGGTTCCAGCTTAATGAAATCTAATAATTTAGAAATTTCTATAAAAAAAATTATCTTTGGAAATAATAAAATTTGTGGATTAACTCGTGTAAAAGATGCAAAATATTCAAAAAAATATGGCGCAATTTATGGAGGATTAATTTTTTGCAAAAATTCTCCACGTAAAATAAATAAAAAAATTTCTACTCAAATTACTCAAATAAAAAATTTATTATTTGTTGGAGTTTTCCAAAATCAAAAAATAGAATTTATTTTAAAAAAAATTTTTTTATTAAATTTAAAGATTATTCAATTACATGGAATAGAAAACAGTAAATATATTGCATTATTAAGGAAAAAAATTGGACAGAAAATAAAAATTTGGAAATCAATCAATGTAAATCAAAATAAATTTTTTTATAAAAAAAACAAAAAAATTAACAAATATTTATTTGATAATAAAAATCCAGGAAGTGGAAAATGTTTTGATTGGAATATATTAAAAAAAGAAAATTATAAAAATATTATTTTATCTGGAGGATTAAATACAAAAAATTGTAAAAAAGCATCTAAAATTGGATTTTTTGGATTAGATTTTAATTCTGGATTAGAAAAAAGAATAGGAATTAAAGACAAAAAGAAAATAAAAAAAATTTTTAACATTCTCAGAAATTTTAAAAAAGAAGATAATTAATGAATAAATTAAATAAATATTTTGGAGAATTTGGAGGAAAATATGTTCCAGAAATTCTTATTCCTGCCTTAAATGAATTAGAAAAAAATTTTCTAGAAATAAAACATGATAAAAATTTTCAATCTAATTTAAAAAATTTATTAGAAAATTTTGCAGGAAGACCAACTCCATTAACTTTATGTACAAATGTCACAAAAAATACACAAACTAAAATTTACTTAAAAAGAGAAGATTTACTGCATGGTGGTGCACACAAAACAAATCAAGTGTTAGGCCAAGCATTATTAGCATTAAAGATGAATAAAAAAAAAATTATTGCTGAAACTGGAGCAGGACAACACGGAGTAGCATCAGCTATTATATGTGCGAAATTAAATTTAAAATGTACAATATACATGGGAATTAAAGATATTCAACGTCAATCTTTAAATGTTCATAGAATGAAATTAATGGGAGCAAAAGTAATTCCAGTACATTCAGGAAATGGTACACTCAAAGATGCTTGTAATGAAGCAATGAGAGATTGGTCAAAAAATTATTTAAATTCACATTATATGATTGGAACAGTTGCAGGCCCGCATCCTTATCCTACAATTGTAAAATATTTTCAAAAAATTATTGGAAAAGAAACACGCGAACAAATCCTTATAAAAGAGAAAAAAATGCCTGATTTTATTATTGCTTGTATTGGAGGAGGTTCAAATGCAATTGGAATTTTTTCTCATTTTATAAAAAATAAATCTGTATCATTGATAGGAGTAGAAGCTGCAGGAAAAGGAACACAAAATTATCAACATAGTGCAGCTTTAAATAAAGGAGAAAAAGGAATATTTTTCGGCATGAAATCTTTAATTTTACAATCTAAAGAAGGCCAAATAAATCAATCTTGGTCTATTTCTTCAGGTTTAGATTTTCCATCCGTAGGACCAGAACATGCATTTCTAAAAAAAGAAAAATTAGTTAAATATGTTTCAATAAATGATCAAGAAGCAGTCAATGCTTTTAAAATATTATCAAAAAAAGAAGGAATTATACCAGCATTAGAATCATCTCATGCATTAGCTTATGCGTTTAAATTAATGAATAAAAATAAAAATAAAAAACAAATTATAATTGTAAACTTATCAGGACGAGGAGATAAAGATCTTAAAACAATAAAAAATTTTTCTAAATATCAAAAAAAATAAAAAAAAGATATAATCAATAAAAGAATATAGGAAAAAAATGAACAGATATAAAAATATGTTTGAAAAAAATTTTCTTTTAAATAAAGGATGTTTTGTTCCTTTTTTAATTTTAGGATATCCTACATTAAAGAGATCTATAGAAATCATTAACGATGTTATTTCTTTTGGAGCGGATGCATTAGAAATTGGAATACCCTTTTCAGATCCAATTGCTGACGGTCCAATTATACAACAAGCTAATACGCAAGCGTTAAAAAATAATATTACTATGAAAAAATATTTCCATTATATTAAAAAAATCAGAAAAAAAAATAAAAATATTCCTATAGGATTATTAATATATGCAAATTTAATATTTCATATGGGAATAAAAAAATTTTACTTTAACTGCGCAAAAATAGGAATAGATTCCGTTTTAATTCCAGATCTTCCTATAGAAGAATCTTATGAATTTAGAAAATATGGAAATAAAAATAAAATTTCTTCTATATATATATGCCCACCGAATGCTGACACTCATTTAATCAAAAAAATTTCTAAATATAGTAAAGACTACGTATATTTAGTTTCAAGAAAAGGAGTAACAGGAATAAATAAAAAAAAACAAACATTAAATACAAAAATTATAAAAAAATTAATTAAAAATAATTCTTCTCCTATTTTAAATGGATTTGGAATCACTCATAACATAGATATTCAATCAATTTTAAAGTTAGGAGTTTCAGGAATAATATGCGGTTCTGAAATAATATCAATAATTAACAAAAACATTGAAAATCAAAAAAAAATACGTTCACAAATTAAAAAAATATGTAAAATTTTTAAAAAAAAATTAATTTTATAAAAAATGAATTTTTATTCAAAAGATTAATATAAAAATATAAATAATTTTTTTCAAAAAAGTATTTTTAATTTTAAGATAAATATAAAAAAAATATATATAAAATATTTCTAAAATTTTTAATCAAATTATTACTAAGAATGATACTGGAATATATTTTTTATATTATTTTAATAAAATTTCATATAATATTTTTTAAAAAAATAAAATGATTAATCTCATAAATTATTTCGTATTTCAGAAATAAAATAAATTAATAATTTTATTATTAATTTAAAATTAAAAAATTAATATTTTATTCATTTATTTTAATATAATTCATTTTTGTTGAAATATTTGTAAAAAAATTTTATGTAAATTTTTTAAAAAAAAAATTAATTTTCGGAAAATATTAAAAAAAATAATATTATTTTTTCTATTGTTTTCATTTTAAAAGCTTTTTAATTTTTACTAAATTTATAATGTTAACAATTATTGTACAAGTTTATGAAAATACTGTATTTTTTCTATAATTTTTTACTATTTTTACATATACAAAAATATATACATTTTATATAAAAAATTTAAAATAATAAAATTAAACTTAAAAAGAAAAGAAGTAAATTAAAAATGAAAAATATAAATATTAGAAAAAGAAAAAATATGTTATTAAAAACATTAGCTATGCCGAATCATACAAATGCAAACGGAGATATTTTTGGTGGATGGATTATGTCGCAAATGGATATAGGAGGAGCAATTTTAGCAAAACAGATATCATTAGGAAAAGTAGTTACAGTACAAGCAAAAAAAATTAATTTTATTCATCCGATATCAATAGGAGATATAATTAATTGCTATGGAAAATGTGTAAAAATTGGAGAGAGTTCTATGAAAATAAAAATTGAAATTTGGGTAAAAAGATTATATTCAAAACCATTAAAAAAAAAATATTTATCTACTTATGGAACATTCATTTATGTTGCAATAGATAAATATGGAAAACCAAGAAAATTTTTTAAAAAAAAAATATAATGATTTATTTGATATAAATATCAATAAATTTTAATTTTTTCAAAAAATTTTTTATTATTTTATTTTAAATATGTTATATTAAAAAAATAATTTTAAATTATTTAAATATATAAAAATTTTTTAAAAAAATCAACATTTTAAAGTGAATTTTATGAATAACATATGGAATGCATTAATAAATTTAATCTTATCAGTTGTTAGATTTATTAGGTTTTTAAAAAATTTATTTTTAGATACCTGTTTATTAATAATATTTTTTACAGGTATTTTTTTTATAACACGTAATTATTGTTTCTCTCCTACGTTTTTTTCTTTGAATCCTTCTAGTATATTAAAAATGCATATTTGTGGTGCGTTATCAGAATCTTATTATGATAATACTACAAATTATGGATTTAATATATCAATAAATACAGCACCAAAAAATGTTAATAAAAATTCTATATTTTTTATAAAAAAATTATTAAAAAATGCTGCTTTAGATAATCAAATCAAAGGTCTTTATTTAGAATTAGAAGATTTAGAAGGATCAAGTCTTGCATCGCTAGAATATTTAGGAAAATGTTTAGCAGAATTTAAAGACACAGGAAAAAAAATTTATATATTTGGAAAAAATTTTACTCAAGAACAATATTATTTAGCGAGTTTTGCTAATCAAATATTTTTACAAAAAGACGGAATAATAATTTTCTCTGGTTTTTCTCATAAAAAACTATATTTTGGTAATTTACTAAAAAAATTAAAAATTAATGTTCATGTTTTTAAAGATGGTAAATATAAATCTTCTATAGATCCTATGTTAGAAGAACAAACTCCAGAAGATACAAAAGATCAAGATGTTTATGTATTAGATGATTTATTGGATAAATATATTTCAGTTATTGCAAAAAATAGAAATATTTCTAAAGTAGAAGCTTATAAAATATTTAAAGAAATTAATGAGAAAATAAATACTTTAGGAGAAGACATAACACAATATATTCATGATAAAAATTTAGTAGATTTTGTTGCTTCAGAAGAAGAAGCGCAAAAAATAATACGTGATCAATTTTCTAAATTAACTGCGAATAAAAATTATCAATATATTGATATGTATAGTTACAACAATGATATTGAAAACATAGAAAATAAAGAAGACAATGTAGCGGTTCTTGCAATTAATGGAATCCTTACAACTAATAAAAATGAAAAAAATGCAATTAATATCGATGAAACAATTAAACAAATAGAATTTGCAAAAAACGATGAAAAGATTAAGGCTTTAGTTTTTTTTATTAACAGTCCTGGAGGAGATATTCTCGTTGCAGAAAAAATACGACTAGCGTTAGTATCTTTTACAAAATGCAAAAAACCATTAATAATATTAATGGGAGGAACAGCTACTTCTGGAGGATATTGGATTGCTACTGCAGGAGATTATATTTTTGCACATGCAACAACAATTACAGGATCAATTGGAATATTTAGTATATTATATACATTCGAAGATTTACTAAAAAATTTAGGAATTAAATATGACGGAGCGGAAACACCAACATCTGAACAAAAAAATCCGTTAGAAAAATTACCTGAAGAATGTAAAAAGAAAATTCAAGAAATGATTGAAAAAAACTATCAAAAATTTATTGAAATAGTTTTAAAATCAAGAACAAAAATTAGTAAAGAAAAAATTCAAGAATTAGCACAAGGACAAGTATTTACAGGAACACAAGCTCAACAAAACGGACTTGTAGATAAAATAGGTGATATAAATGATGCAATTAAAGAAGCTTCAAAACGCGCATCAATACAAAATCCTCAAATAATGTTTTTAGATAATTCAAGAACAGAAACAATAAATCTTTCTTATATAATTAATAATGTATCTGATTATATTATAAAAAAAATTATGAAATTTCTGATGCAAAATTATTTTCCACAAAATATTTCTATTCAATCAAAAAATATTCAAGATTACAACAAATATATTGTACATTAATAATTCTTATAAAAAAATTTATAATATGTATTCGTAATAATGTAAATTCTTTTTAATAAAATTTATTACTCACAGTAATAAAATTTATTTTTTTATAAAAAAATTTTTATATATTGTGAGTAATAATCAAAATATTTTCATTTTATGCAAAATAAAAAAATTTTATACAATTTCAATAAATATATATAACAAATTTTTTAAATAATGAATATGCATTAATACTAGAACTATAAAATTCAAGATGATACTATTCACCTCTTCTTTATAATAAAATTTTTTTAAAAAAATATTTTAATAAAAAAAATTCTATGAAAAAATTAATGAAGATATTTTTTCTAAAATTTTTATAGGATTTTTAGAAAAAGTAATAGTTCTTCCTAATATAATATAATCAATATTATAATTTATTGCTTGTTCAGGAGTAATAATATTTTTTTGATCATGTGAAAAACTACCTTGCATTCTAATTCCTGGAGTAATAATTTTTAAATTATCTTTAATAGATTTTTTTATATAATTCACAGAATTTCCAGGACACACAACCCCATCTAAACCAACTTTTTTCGATAATTTTGACAATAATAAAACTGTTTCATCAATAGTCCTAGAAAAACCTAATTCTTTAATATCTAATTTTGATAAACTACTTAAAACAGTTACACCAACTAAAAAAGGTTTATTGATCTTAAAATAAGAAAGAGATGATTTTGCAGATTCCATCATTTCTCTTCCTCCAGTAACATGTATACTAATCATCCATAAATTTAATGTAGAAAGTGAAATAATTGCTTTAGAAACAGTGTTTGGAATATCATGTAATTTTAAATCTAAAAATACTTTAAAACCCAATTTAATAATTTTTTCTACAAAAACTTTTCCTGATAACAGAAACATTTCTTTTCCAATTTTAATTTTATAAATTTTAGGATCTAATTTTTTAATAAATTGTAAAGCATCTCTTTCATTTGAATAATCTAAGGCAATAATAATTTTTGTATGAGAAAAATTTTTCATATTTTTATATAATTATTTGATTTTTTTATATTGAACAGATATATCAAAAAAAAAA
>NZ_OZ060394.1:209364-224562 GCF_964059095.1 Buchnera aphidicola (Chaetosiphella stipae setosa) | reverse complement strand
AAAAAAAAAATAAAGAAAAAATAAAAAATATTAACAAGAACTTTTTATATATTGATTTTTTGCATGATATGAAGATCGTACTAAAGGACCACAAAAAACATTTTTAAAACCTATAGATAAAGCTTTTTTTTTTATTTTATCAAATTCTAAGGAATTTAAATATCTTTTGACTGGAAAATGATCTTTACTAGGTTGAAGATACTGCCCAATAGTTAACATAGAAACTCCATTATTATAAAGATCTTTCATAACTTGAAAAATTTCTTTATTAGTTTCACCTAAACCTACCATTAACCCCGATTTAGTTGGAATCTTAGGAAAAGTCTTATGAAAATCATATAATAATTTTAAAGAATTTATATAATTTGCTCCTGGACGAATTAAATTATATAATCTAGGAACATTTTCTATATTATGATTAAAAATATCTGGTAAATTTTTTCCTATAATTTTCAACGCAATATTAGTTTTTTTACGAAAATCAGGAACTAAGATTTCAATTTTTATATTTTTTATCTTTCTAATTTTTTTAATACATTTTGAAAATTGAGAAGAACCACCATCTTTTAAATCATCACGATTAACTGAAGTGATAACTACATATTTTAAATTCATATTTAAAATAACATGAGCTAATCTCTGAGGTTCATATTTATCCACATTCAAAGGTCTTCCCTTATTAACAGCACAAAATGGACATTTTCTTGTACAAATTGAACCTAAAATCATAAAAGTAGCTGTTTTATTATTAAAACATTCATTTAAATTTGGACATTGAGCTTCCTCACAAACAGTATTTAAAGAATATTTTCGCAAAACATCTTTAATTTTTTTAACTCGTGAAGAATCAGAAGGTAATTTTATTTTTATCCAATTTGGTTTATTTAACATATAAAAGATCTCAGATTAAAATTTATATCATAAAAATATTTTTCAAACATATATTATTTTACAAATAATTAATTTTTTATAAAATAAAAAAATATATTTTAATATATACCTATTTCATCAAAAATATTATATGAAGATTTATACACTGCTGCTTTATATTTAAAAATTTTTAAAAAAAAATCGATAAATTTTTCTCTAAAAATATCCATTGTTATTTCAGAATTTATTTCATTTAAATTAATCATTTTTACAAATTTATTACCACAAGGATATATATATTTATAATATTTTAAATTTGTATTAATATTAAATGCAATTCCATGTAAAGAGCAATTTTTCTTAATCCGTAATCCAATAGAACAAAATTTTTTTTTATTAATATAAACTCCAGGAGATTTTGGAACATTGTATGCAAAAATAGAAAAAAAATTTAATGTTTGAATCACTATTTTTTCTATGAAAAAAATGAAATTTTGAATTTTTATTTTACTTAACTTAAGATTAATTAAGATATACACTAATTGCTGACCAGGACCATGGTATGTAATTTTTCCTCCTCTATCAGATTTTACAACCGGAATATTAAAACATTTTTTAATAATATTTTTATTGTTTTCAGATAACCCTTTAGTAAAAATAGAATAATGTTCAGTAAACCACAATTCATCTATAGTCTTTTCAGAACGTAATTCTGTAAAACGATGCATCGCACTAAATGTTTGATTCCAATCTGTAATTCCTAAGTTTCGAATATAAATTTTTTTCATAAATTATTTAATTAAATTTTCAAAAAATAAAAAAAATACTAAAAAGATAAAAAAATCTTTACACTATTAATTCCATACCAGATAAAATAAATTCAACACCTAAAGATAATAACAAAATCCCTGTAATTTTTGTAATAACATTAATTCCAATATTACCTAAAATTTTTATAAAAAAAGGTGATAATCTAAAAATAAAATAGCACAAGCAGAAAAAAATAATAATTGTTATAATACATAAAAAAGTATTTAAAAAATTTGTATTTTGAGTACCCCATAATATTGTTGAACTAATCGTTCCTGGGCCTGCAATTAAAGGAATTGCTAATGGTATTACACTAATATCTGAAACATTTTTTTTTTCTTGAATTTTATTTTCTTTGATCAATTTTTTATTATTAATCATTGAGATGGAAATAAAACAAATTAAAATTCCTCCAGAAATTCGAAATGCAGCAATAGAAACTCCAAAAAAATTTAAAATAATTTTTCCTAAAATTAAAGACAAACACAAAATAATACAAGCAGAAAAATTTGCAATAAAATTAATATTTTCTCGTTCTATATGAGAAAAACTATTTGTGATACTTATAAAAACAGGTATTAAACCTATTGGATTAACTAAAACAAATAAATTAACAAAAAATTTTAAATAATTTAAATAATCAAAATGCATTATATTCACATATATTCCTTGTATATGAAAATTTATAAATATTTATAAATAAAAATCATGAAATATCTATAATTACTAAATTAATAAAAAATTATTAATATAATTTTTTAAAAAATATTTTATTTTATTAAAAGATAATATTAAAAATTTATTTATTATTTAAAAATTTATTTTTTTATTATATAATTGTTTTAGCGATAATACTTCTTTTATCCATTCTTATATCTATTAATTGTATTTTTATAACATCTGTTGTTCTAAATAATATTTTTTCTTTAATAGAAATTATACCTTCATCTTTATTTAAAATTATCTCTGAAGGAATATTATGAATAAAAGATTTAGGAATAAAAACGTTTGCACCGTTCTCTAAAATTTTCGCTCTAATCCCTCCTCTTAAAACATCAAAAATTTCTGCATCAAATATTTTTTTATCAAAATTATTTTTTTTAAAATATTTTAGATACAAAAAATCTTCTATTTCACGTTCTGAAAGTCTATGTCTACGTCTTTGATCAGAAATTTTTTTTAAAATTTTATTTTTAATAAATATTGGATTTTTATTTAAAATAATAGATTTCAGAAATCTATGATTAATAATATCTCCATACTTTCGAATAGGAGAAGTCCATGTTGCATACTTTTCTAAACCAAGAGCAAAATGTGGATTAGGAACTAAACTCATTTCACTAAAAGATTGAAATTTTTTTATCCGATTACTTAAATATTTATATTTTTTTTTCTTTAATAATCTATATAATTTACAGAAACCTTCTAAAGTAAGTAATTCTTCAGGTTCAATAAAAATATTATTTTTTTTTAACAATACAGAAACATTATGAGCATGAGAAATATCAAAACCAGCATGATTATTATATAATCCAAAACCTACTTTTTTAGATAAAAAATTTGCAGCCACAAAATTAGCAGATATCATACATTCCTCTACTATTCTATGAGCAATTCTTCTATCATCAGCAGAAATTTTTAAAATCTCACAATTTCGAGATAAGTGAAATTTATATTCTTTCCTTTCTGGGAAAATTAATGCATTTTTTTTTCTCCATTGCATTCGAGCAAGGCATAATTTATGTAATAACAATAATTGTTTTTCAATTTCGATGTTTGAAGAATGCAACGAATCTTTTTTTTCCAACCAGTCCGAAACATTTTTATATGATAATTTTGCTTGAGATTTAATCCATGCCATAAAAAATTTATTTTTATTTTGAATTTCTCCTTTTTCTGTAATATAAATTTTACATGCTAATACAGGTCTTTTTTCATTTGGTTTTAAAGAACATAAATCTTCAGATAAAATTCTTGGTAACATAGGAACATTGAATCCAGGCAAATAATTTGTAAAACCTCTTTGAGAGGCAATATGATCTAATTGACTTTTAGAACTAACAAAAGAAGTCGTATCAGATATTGCAACTATTAATTCAAAAGATTTTTTTTTGTTTTTTTTAACAAATAATGCATCATCAATATCCCTTGTATTACTACTATCAATAGTGAGAAATGGAAAACTAGTTAAATCTTTTCTTTGATAAGAAGAACAAGAAATATTATCTAAATTTACTTTTGGTTCATCTTTTTTTAAATTATATTTAGTTAAAGTTACCCACCATTGAGAAAATGGATCTTCTTTTTTTGCAATAAATTTAATTAACTCAGCATGAAAAAAATTATTATTTTTTAATTTATGTTCAGTTAACTCTGCTAAAAACCAATCTCCTGATTCAAAATTTATTAAATCTTCTTTTAAAAAAGTACAAGGTATATACTCATGTAAAAAAGGATAATCTGGAATAATAAAAAATTTTTTATTGAATATTTTTAATTTTCCAACAAAAATAGTTAAAAAAGACTCTATCAATTTTTCAGGAATCACAATCTCTCTATTTTTAGAAAATCCTATTTTTGCAATTATTTTATCTCCATGTAAAACTTTTTTTATTTTTTTAGGAGGAATAAAGTAACTATTTTGAGCATCTATTTCTAAAAATCCAAAACCTTTTTCAGATTTTTTAACTATTCCTTCCACTCTTTTTATATTTACTTTAAACTTTTTTTTCAGTTGTATTAAAACATTATTGTCATGAAACATAATTATTTTACCTAAAATACTATATCAAAAATTTTTTTTAATAAAATTTATAAAATATATCTATAAATATATATAAATATTTTCAATAAAAAATATATAAAATTAATATACTATGATTTTAATAAAAGACCAAACTTATATTAATATGTAAAATAATAATGTTTCTCATTTATTATCTAATAATTTAAGATACACCTAGAATATTAAATCCTCCATCTACATATAAAATTTGCCCTGTAATTCCTGAAGATAAATCACTCATTAAAAATGATGCCGCATTACCAATTTCATCAATAGAAATATTTCTTTTTAAAGGAGATTTTTTTTTATAAATAGATAAAATTTTTTTAAAATTATCCATTCCATAAGAAGAGATAGTTCGTATTGGTCCCGAAGAAATAGCATTGACTCTTATTTTAGGGCCTAATGAATAAGACATATACCTAACATTGGATTCTAATGAAGCTTTAGCTAATCCCATGAAATTATAACCTTGAACAAATCTCTTTGAACCTAAATAAGACAAAGTTAATAAACTTGAATTATTATTTAAATGCTTTCTAAAATATTTTGCTAAAGCAACAAAACTATATGAACTAATTTCATGAGATTGATTAAAAGCTTTACGGTTAATACAATTTATATAATTTTTATTAAAATATTTTTTTTTTAAAAAAGCAATAGAATGAACGATTCCATCAAATTTTTTCCATTTTTTTTTCAAATTTATCGATAAATTTTTTATTTCTAAATCATTTTTAAAATTACATTTTAAAAAGATATTAGAATTAAATTTTTTTGTTATAGATTTAATTTTGTTTTTATATTTCTCTTCTTTATATGAAAATGCTAACTCTGCTCCATATTTCTTCATGGATTTTGCTATTCCATATGCAATAGAAAATTTGTTATATAAACCAACAATCAAAATTTTTTTTTTAAATAAAAAATTCATATTTTTTTAAACCTATAAAACATTATCTTGGAATCTTAAAATTTTATATTTTATAAAAATAGTAAAAGAAAATATAAAAAATAAAAATTTTTTTAATAAAAAATTAATACTTGTATAATTTAATTTTTTTTGCAAGATCAATAGAATAACCAACATAATTTAAAGGAGTAAGATTATATAATCTATTTTTCTCTGAATCAGAAATATCCAATTTTTTAATAAATTTTTTTATAATTTTAAAATTGACTTTTTTTCCTCTAAATAATTTTTTGACTTTTTCATAAGAATTTTTAATTCCATTTTTTTTCATAATAACTTGTATTGGTTCTAATAAAACTTGCCAATTTTTTTTTAAATCTTTTAATAAATATTTTTTATAAATTTTTATTTTTTTTATTCCAGATAATGTAAAATAATAACTAATTAAAGAATATGATATAATACTTCCTAAATTTCTCAAAACAGTAGAATCACTTAAATCTCTTTGCCACCGTGAAATCGGTAATTTAGAAGAAAAATGCTGTATTAATGTATTAGAAATTCCTAAATTTCCTTCAGAATTTTCAAAATCAATTGGATTAACTTTATGAGGCATAGTTGAAGATCCTGTTTCTTCTATATTTATTTTTTGAATAAAATATTTTAAAGAAATATATCCCCAAATATCTCTATTAAAATCTATTAAAATGACATTAAATCTTAAAATACATAAAAAAAATTCTGAAATATAATCATGAGATTCAATTTGAGTTGTATAAGGATTCCAATAAATATTTAATGACTTTACAAAATTATGATTTATTTCTTCCCAATTTAAATTTGGATATGCAAAAACGTGGGCGTTATAGTTTCCAACTGCACCATTAAATTTCCCTAATATTTTAATTTTTTTCAATTGTTTAATTTGTCGTTTAAATCTATAAGAAAAATTAGCCATCTCTTTTCCCATAGTTGAAGGAGTTGCTGGTTGACCATGTGTTCGAGATAAAATAACATCTTTTCTATATTTATTAGCCATATTATCCATTTCTTGAATAATTTTTTTCCAATATGGAAGAATATATTTTTCTTTTGCTTTTTTTAACATTAAAGCATAAGCTAAATTATTAATATCTTCAGATGTACATGAAAAATGAATAAATTCTGCAATTTTTTTTGAATTCTTTATTTTTTTTATTTTTTTTTTTAAAAATAAAATAATTGCTTGTAAATCATGATTTGTTTTCTTTTCAATATTTTTTATTTTTTTTGCATCATGTAAATTAAATTTTTTAATAATTTTATTTAAAACTTCATAAGTATTTTCATTAAATATATTTAATTCTATAATTTCTGGAATATTAGACAAATATTTCAACCAAAAAACTTCTACAATTACTCTGTATTTAATAAATCCATATTCACTAAAAATTTTACTTACACCTTGAGTAATTTTCTTATAACGTCCGTCCAATGGAGAAATAGATTTTAAATATAAAGATTGCATTGTACTCGCCTTATTTTATGTAAAAAAATATTTTATACAATTTAAATCTAAAAAATTTTTTTTATTGGAATATTTTTAAAAATCATACCTCCACCTAAACAAATGTTTTTTAAATAAAAAACTGCAGATTGTCCAGGAGTAACTGAAGAAATTAAAGTATCAAAAATCACTTTAAAATAATTTTTTTTCTTTTTTTGTATTATACAATTATGTTCTTTTTGTAAATATCTAGTTTTAACAGTGCATCGTAAAGGTAAAATAATTAATTTTTTATTAATCCAATTTACTTGATTCATATATAAACCTATTGATAATAAATAAATATTATTATAACCTTGAGCAACAATTAACCAATTTTTTTTGATATCTTTACCCACAACATACCAAGGTAAATTAGAAAAATCTTTTAATCCTCCTATCTTTAATCCTTTACGTTGACCTAATGTATAATGAAATAAACCAGAATGATAACCAATAATTCTTTTTTTAACAGTTACAATAAATCCTGGATTAGCAGGAAAATATTTATCTAGAAAATTATTATAAAATTTAGGTTGAATAAAACATATTCCAGTAGAATCTTTTTTGTTATATACAGATAATTTTAATTTTTTTGCTATTTTTCTTACTTTTTTTTTTTGAAAATATCCTAAAGGAAATAAAATTTTTTTTAACTGTTTTTGTTTTAAAGTATATAAAAAATAACTTTGATCTTTGGTTAAATCTTTTCCTTTTAATAAATTAAACATATTTTTTTGAAAAAAATTTATAGAATAATGACCTGTAGATATATAATCAGCTTTTAAATATTTTATAGAATATTTTAAAAAATAATTAAATTTAATTTTTTTATTACATAAAATATCTGGATTAGGTGTTCTTCCTTTTTTATGTTCAGATAAAAATTTTTTAAAAACATCATTCCAATATTCCAATGAAAAATTTATTGTATGTAAATGAATATCTAATTTTTTACAAACAGATTTTGCATCCTTTAAATCTTTTTGAGAATGACAATATTCCAAATCATCCTCTTCTTCCCAATTTTTCATAAATAATCCTTCTACATGATAATTTTTTTTTAATAAAAATGCAGATACAGAAGAATCAACACCTCCAGACATGGCTACAATAACTTTTTTTTTCAACAAAATTTTTCCTTTATTAATTAAGAAAATCTAAAACTTACTTTTTTTCTTATTATAAATTATGATATATTTAATATTTCTAGTTAACAAAATAAAATATAAAATTAAATAAAAATATTATAATATAAATTATAAAAAATGTTTATTTTATAATATAAAAATTAAAAAATACTTTAATATATTATTTTTTTAAAATATCTATAAAAATTCTTTATGATTATGAATTTAAACTTTTTTTATGGTATATAAAATTGAATGAAAAAATTAGAAATTTTTCTATTATTGCTCATATAGATCATGGAAAATCTACTCTTGCTGATAGATTAATTCAAATTTGTGGAAATTTAACTAAAAGAGAAATTTCTCCTTGCATGCTAGATACTATGGATATAGAAAAAGAAAGAGGTATTACAATAAAAGCGCAAACAGTCACAACAAGTTATACAGCAAAAAATGGTAAAAAATATAATTTAAATTTTATTGATACTCCAGGTCATGTAAATTTTTCTTACGAAGTTGAAAGATCTTTATCTGCTTGTGAAGGAGCATTATTAGTAATTGATGCAACTCAAGGGATAGAAGCACAAACTCTGACAAATTGTTATACTGCTTTAGATATGAATATAAAAATTTTACCAGTCATTAATAAAATTGATTTACCGCATGCAAATATTAATAGAATTAATGAAGATATAGAAGATATTATTGGAATTTCTTCTAAAAATTCTATATCATGTTCTGCAAAAACTGGATTTGGAGTAAAAAATTTATTAGAAAAAATTATCCATAAAATACCACATCCATCTGGAAAAAAACATAATCCATTACAAGCAATTATTATTGATTCATGGTTTGATAATTATTTAGGAGTAGTCTGTTTAATCAGAATTAAAAATGGATTTTTAAAAAAAGGTTCAAAAATTCAAATAATGAGTTCAAAAAAAATATATAAAATAGAAAAATTAGGAATTTTTACACCCAAACAAATTTCTTTAAAAGAATTAACATGTGGAGAAGTAGGATGGATTATTTGTGGTATTAAAAATATCTCAGCTGCTCCTGTAGGAGATACATTAACAACAGAAAGCAAACCATGTGAAAAACCACTTCCAGGATTTAAAAAAATTAAACCTCAAATCTATGCCGGATTATACACAATAGATTCTAGTCAATATAAAAATTTTAGAGATGCATTAGGGAAATTAAGTTTAAATGATTCATCATTATTTTATGAACCTGAAAATTCCCATGCTCTTGGTTTTGGTTTTAAATGTGGATTTTTAGGAATGTTACATATGGAAATTGTACAAGAAAGATTAGAAAGAGAATATAATCTTAATTTAATCTCTACTCCTCCTACAGTAATTTATGAAATAAAAATGATTAAACAGAAAAAAAAAATTTATATTAATTCCCCGGTAGATTTTCCATCAAAAGAAAAATATAAAGAAATACGTGAACCAATAGCAGAATGTATTATTTTATTACCTCAAAAATATATTGGAAATATTATTTCCTTATGTGTACAAAAAAGAGGAATACAAAAAAAAATGGTTTATCATAAGCATCAAATTTCATTAACATATGATATTCCAATGGCAGAAATTGTCTTAAATTTTTTTGATCAAATCAAATCGATTTCTAGTGGTTATGCATCTTTAGAATATAAATTTAAAAAATTTCAAAAATCTGATTTAGTTTGTTTAAACATTTTATTAAATTCTGAAAAAATTGATGCGTTATCTGTAATAATACATCAAGACTGTTGTCAAAAAAAAGGAAGAGAAATAGTTGAAAAAATGAAAAAAATTATACCAAGACAACAATTTAATATTTCAATTCAAGCATCAGTGAAAAACAAAATTATTGCACGAACAACAGTAAAACAATTACGAAAAAATGTTTTATCTAAATGTTATGGAGGAGATATATCTAGAAAAAAAAAACTCTTACAAAAACAAAAATTAGGTAAAAAAAAAATGAAAAAAATTGGAAAAATTAAATTACCTAAAAAAGCATTTTTTTCTCTTTTAAACATTAATTAAATTAATAATAAGGAAAATATGTACAATATTTTTATAGCTTTTTCTACTATTATCATGATTATTATGGGAACATGTTGGATTATAGAAAAATTCCAGAATTTATATAATTTATCTACATTGAAAGAAAAAGAATACTTAATTTATAATTATAAAAAACAAAATTCAGTTCTTAATATTTTTCCTATTTTATTTATTATATTCTTTACACGAGTATTTTTATTTGAACCATGTAGCATTCCATCTATCTCTATGATGCCAACACTTCTCGTTGGAGATTTCATTATTGTCAATAAATTTGCATATAATGTCAGAAATCCTTTAACAAATAAAATTTTATTCCAAATAAGTTCTCCTAAAAGAGGAGATATTTGCGTTTTTCAATATCCTAAAAACAAAGATTTAAAATATATTAAAAGAGTAATTGGATTACCTGGAGATATTGTGCAATATAAAATTTCTCAAAAAGAAATATCTATTACAAAAAAATCTCTTGATGAAGAAAAAATTCAATATAAAACAATTGAAAAGAAAAATCAAAAAGAATATATAAAAGAAGAAATTATAAATAATAAACATTATACTATTTGTATTTCTATACTTTCTAACGACGAAAAAAATGCTTACTATAAACAAAAAAACATGAAAATCGGAACTTGGCAAGTCCCAAAAAATTGTTATTTTGTTTTAGGTGATAACAGAGACAACAGTTTTGATAGCCGTTATTGGGGTTTTGTACCTGAAGAAAATTTAATAGGAAAAGCAAGTATAATTTGGTTTAGTTTTGAACAAAATACAAATGAGTTTCCAACAGGAATAAGATTTAATAGAATAGGAACAATTCTATATTAAGATTAAAAAAATAAAGATAATAAAAAACTCTTTAAATAAAATTTAATTGTAAAAAAAATAAAATTGGTCAATCATGGATTCTATTGAAACAAAAAAAGTACAAAAAATATTAGGATATGTATATACAAAAAAATCACTTTTAAAACAAGCTTTAACACATAGAAGTTCTAGCGTAAATCATAACGAAAGGCTAGAATTTTTAGGAGATTCTATTTTAAGTTTTGTGATTGCGCATGCTTTATATAAATTTTTTCCTCATGTTAACGAAGGAGATATGAGTAGAATGCGTGCTACTTTAGTTAGAGGTCATACATTAGCTGAAATAGCTTACGAATTTGATTTAGGAGAATATTTAAAATTAGGACAAGGTGAATTAAAAAGTGGAGGATTTAAAAGAGAATCAATATTAGCAAATACTATAGAAGCTATTATTGGAAGTATCTTTTTGGATAGTAATATTAAAACAGTAGAAAAACTTATATTAAAATGGTATAAAAAAAGATTAGCAAAAATTAGCCCAGGTGATACACAAAAAGATTCAAAAACACGATTACAAGAATATTTACAATCAAAACATTTACCTTTACCAACATATAAAGTTGTACAAGTATATGGAGAAGCGCATAACCAATTATTTACAATTCAATGTAAAATACTTAATATTTCTGAAAATTTAATTGGTATTGGTTCTAGTAGAAGAAAAGCAGAACAACATGCTGCTCAATATGCATTAAAAAAATTAGGAATCGAGTGAATATAAATAAAAAATATTGTGGTGAAATTCTAATTATAGGAGAACACAACACAGGGAAATCTACATTAATGAATAAATTAATTGAAAAAAAAGTTTCAATTACTTCAAAAAAAAAAAATACAACACAAAAAAATATTTTAGGAATACAAACTACTAAAAATTATCAATTCATATATATTGATACACCTGGATTTAAAAAAAATAATGACGGAAAAAAATTTTTAATAAAATTAAATATAGAAGAAAAAATAAAAAAAAAATTAAAAATAATAATTCTAGTACTTGATAAAATTTTTTGGAGTAATAATATAAAAATAATTACTA
Source organism: Buchnera aphidicola (Chaetosiphella stipae setosa) (assembly GCF_964059095.1). Taxonomy (GTDB): domain Bacteria; phylum Pseudomonadota; class Gammaproteobacteria; order Enterobacterales; family Enterobacteriaceae; genus Buchnera_J; species Buchnera_J aphidicola_BP. The sequence continues at coordinate 212,557 of NZ_OZ060394.1, read as the reverse complement.
ATTTTTTTAAAAAAAAAAAAATAAATCTTATAATTGCTTTAAACAAAATTGATAAAATAAAAAAAAAAGAAATTCTCTTACCATTTATGAAAATTATTCATGAAAAATCTTACTTTAAAGAAATTATACCTGTTTCAGCGAAAACAGGAGAAAATATTCATATTCTAAAGAAAGAAATTAAAAAATATCTACCTCAAAAAGAACATAATTTTAATAAAAATACACATGAAAATTCCTCTATAGAATTTAAAATATATGAAATTTTTAGAGAAAAAATTATGAGAAATTTTGGAGATGAATTACCGTATACAACAAATATAAAAATATATTCTATAAAAAAAAATAAATTTGGAGAAATAATTATAAAATCTATTATTTATATAATGCATAAAAGACAAAAAAAAATATTTATTGGAAAAAAAGGAAATAAAATAAAATTATTAAATATTTTAATTAAAAAAGATTTAGAAAAAATTTTTAAAAAGAAAATACATTTATATATATGGATTAAACATAAAAAAAATAATTTAAAAAAAATATAAAACTCTTTTAATTTAATAAAAAATGAAAATGATAGGTGTTGGAATTGATATATTAAAAATAAAACGTTTAAAAAAAATTATAAAAAATTATGAAAAAATATTTTTAAAAAAAATTTTAACTAACATAGAAAGACTAAAATATAAAAAAAGTAAAAGAAAAATAAATTTTTTAGCAAAACGTTTTGTAATAAAAGAAGCAGCATGCAAAGCAATTGGAATAGGAATGAGAAAAGGAATATCATTTAAAACTATTGAAGTATACAAAAATAAATTTAATCAACCTAAAATAAATTTTCATAAAAATATTTTAGTTAATGAAATTTTATTAAAAATTAAAAAATCTCATGTTAGCTTTACAAGTGAAAAAAAATACGTACAAGCAATTGTGATTTTAGAATAAAAACAATTTTTTTTAAAAAACATTGTTTCTTTTATTTAAAAAAAAATTTTTTAATAAACTTGAACATTCTTTTTGTAAAATATTTCTTATAACTTTAATTTTAAATTTTTTATTATTAAAAATAAATTCATTCATATATAACAAATTACTTTTTTTTTTTTTACTTGTTCCAATTACTAATGTTTTAATTCTACTATTTAAAATTGCTCCTAAACACATTAAACAAGGTTCCAAAGTAACATATAAAGTAGAATTTAATAATCTATAATTTTTTAAATATTTTCCACCATTTCTCAATGCTATAATTTCTGCGTGACTCGTTGGATCATGATCTTTAATAGAATGATTCCAACCTATTCCAATAATTTTATTTTTTTGTATTAATATTGAACCAATAGGAACTTCTTTTTCATAAAACGCAACTTTTGCAAAAAATAAAGCAATTTTCATCCAATATTCTTTTTTTTTTTTGTAATATTTTTTTTTATTTCCCATAAAAAAAAAGATCCTTTGTTTTTAAATTTTAAATCTTTTAGATATACGAGACAACTCTTTTTTTAAAGTTTTATTTTTCTTTTCATTTCTTTTATCATACAATTTTTTTCCTAATGCTAAACCTATTTCAATTTTGCAAAAAGAATTTTTCCAAAAAATAGATATTGGGATAATTGTATATCTGTTATTTTTATTAATTTCATTTAAAATAAAGTATATTTCTTTTTTTAAAAGTAGTAACTTTCTATTTCTAGTCAAATCTCTTGAAATATTAAAAAAAGAAGCATGTGGTAATGGTTGTATCTCGCAATTTAATAAATAAACTTCATGAGAACGTACAATAACATAACTTTTACTGATATTAATTTTTCTTTGACGTATAGATTTTACTTCCCATCCTTGTAAAGAAATACCTGCAATAAAACGTTTTTTAATAAAGAAATTAAATTTAGCTTTTTTATTAATAGATATAATTTTTTTATTATTTTTTTTTATCATAACTATATTACATAAAATATATATAAAATAACTAAAAAATTAAAGATATTTTCACATTAATATCTAAAATTCATATTTTTTTTAAAAGTCTTGATAAAGTACGTCAAGACTTATATAATTTATATTTTAAAAATATAAAAGAAGAAATTAAATTTATTAATTTGAAACAGAAACCATTGCTGCACGTAATAATCGATTATGTAGAAAATATCCTTTTTGAAAAATTTCTATAACATAATTTTTTTTAATAGAACTAGATTTTTTTAAAAACATTGCTTGATGTATAGATGGATCAAAAATAACATTTTTTTTTTTAATAACAGTAACACCATTTTCAGAAAGAACGTTTAAAAAAAAAATATTATTTTTTAATAGTTTTTTCGAAATCTTATGAATATTATTTTTAGACTTAGAAATAGTTTTAAAAGCCATATCTAAACTATCTAATATAGGTAATAAAGAAGAAATAATTTTTTCTAAAGAAAATTTATATATTAAATTAGTTTCTTTAATTAATCTTAATTTTATTTTATTATAATATTTTTTATCATTCATATTTATAGACATAAATTTTTTTTCTAAAGATAAAAGATCAGATTTTAAAGATTTTATTATTTTATTTTTTTTTAGTAACTGATCATTTCTTTTAAGATTTTTATTTTCTTTCAAAACCATATTATTGACCTTAATGTGTTTTTTATAAGATAATAAAAATTAGATTAATAAAAAAATATTTAAAAATCTTTTATTAAAGGATTCTGATAATCAAAAAACATATCCCAAGGTTGTTCAATCCAAATATCTTGAGGGATATCTATAACATAATTATCTACAAATGAAGCGCCTAATGGTTTAGCAAAAATTGTAACAAAATATGCTTTTGGATACATTCTACGAATATATTTTGCAGTTCTTCCTGTATCCACTAAATCATCTACAATTAAAATATTTTCTCCACTACTTTTAATTTTTTTAATAACTTGCATCTTTTTTGAAATTCTATTATTATAACTCGATATACATAATGTATCAACATATCTAATACATAACTCACGTGATAAAATAGAACAAGGAACTAATCCACCTCGACTCACTGCAAATATTCCTTTCCATTTTTTTTTTTTTTTATATAAACGCCAAGCCAAAGTTTTAGTATGTATATGTAAAATATCCCAAGTAACAATATATTTTTTTTTCATAAAATTTTAAAATAATTTCCAAAAAATCTTTTCTAGAAAAAATAAAACCTTTTTTTTTT